>JABSPN010000565.1 GCA_013214425.1 Flavobacteriaceae bacterium
GCTACATCAGCCATGAAGGTATTAGGCAGGTTAGGAAGGGCTAAGAAATAGCCGTCTACTTTGGACGTTTCTAAGAGGTCTAAGATACTATGGTTGCAAAGGGTACCGTAGGGGTCTAAATAACCAATTGATCCTTGTTGGTTATAGGTTGTGATTGCTGTTTGGGGGTTTAGCCCTGTTTCACAATAAGCATAACCCTTAAGATCCGCTGCTGCAACCCAATTCATTTCCTGTTTTGGCGCAAGAACTTTGGTAGCGGCTTGTCCGAGGCCTCCGAATCCGAGTATACCAACTTTCATGGTCTGATGATTACTCATTCTTGAACTGTCTCTTATAATTACCTTTTTCTATTATGTAAGCTGGTGGTGCCGAGAAATATAAATTTTCATCAATTATTTTTCTTTTTTTGGCATCAACTAATATATAAATAGAAAATAAATACTAAATTAATTGTTAAAATTATGTTTCAGGTTGGGGATATTCTCTATCAACGATATCGACTCATAGAAGCTTTAGGTAAAACGGCTATTGGTCATCAAACTTGGTTAGCGGATGATTTATTTTCTCCCATCGATTTATACGCTGAGCAAAAAGAAGAATTACCTTGGTTAAAGTTTGTTTTTGATTTAAATCAAGCTTTTCGCTCGAAGGTTTATGAAAAAGTAACTGTTAAATTATTAGCTTTTAATCCCCAACTGTCTTGGGAACAGTTTAAGTTATTTGAACGAGAAGCTAAGGTTTTACAAGGATTAGATCATGCTTTTATTCCCTGTTATCGTAACTATTTTGAAGTTTCGCAAGAGCAAGGAAATGGGGTTCCTTGGTTCGGTTTAGTGGAGGATTATATTCCAGGAAAATCTCTACAGGATTTATTGGATGATGGACAACGATTTCCTGAGATAAAAGTACGTCAAATTGCTGTTAAAGTTCTTAAGCTACTAATTTATTTGCACGAACTAAATCCGCCTATTTTGCATCGGGACATTAAACCTAGTAATTTGATTTTGGGGGAAGATAATAATATCTATTTGATTGATTTTGGTACAGTTCAAGAACAAAATTCGGTTACCAATATTAGTTTTACTGTTGTAGGAACCAGTGGTTACACTCCTCTAGAACAATTTTGGGGCAAGGCAGTTTTTGCCTCTGATTTATACGCTTTAGGAGCAACCTTAATCCATCTTTTAACTGGGATTTCCCCGACAAATTTATACAACCAAGATTATCAAATTGATTTTAAAAACTCAGAAAAAATTAATCCTAACTTCAAAGATTGGTTGACAACTTTAGTTGACATCAAAGTATCTCAGCGTTATCCAACCGCAAAGGAAGCATTAACCGCTTTGAAAACGGGAAAAGTTTCTAATAGAAAAAGAAAAACTAATTTATTGCCAGGGAACAAACGCAAAGAATTAATCACCAAAATAAAATTAGACAAAACTAGTAATTCCTTACAATTTCAGATTCCATCCTCTCAATTAAAACCTTTGAAAAAATTACTAGAAATGGACATAAATTTAAGTTCTGATCACTTAAGCATTAGAAAAATGATTCCTTTAATTACAGTGTCGGGACTTTTATTGATTCCCTTTTCTTTCATCTTTACTGGAATTGTAATTCAAAACCCTTCATTTATTATGGCATCTTTGGAAATAATGGGCGGGATGAGTTTTTTAATGGTTTTTGTCATCTTATTAATTTATGTCATCGGTAGGGTAAGTGCAAAAACTTGTTTATTGTTAGATAAAGAAACGCTAAAGATACAAGAAAAAATATTCGGATTTGAGTACCATAAAGAAGAAGAATCTAAGAGAAACATTTTAGGAATTTTTATTCATGACTTATA
>JABSPN010000566.1 GCA_013214425.1 Flavobacteriaceae bacterium
CAAATGAGTTTTTAATAATACTTACTGCAATATCTGTTGATCTTACTCCATCAATTTCTCTAATAGTATTTTCTATATCAAAATTAAAATAGTGTGTACCGTTTATAATTAAACTTTCTTTGCTTCTTCCTGTAATATATAATTCGTTATTAAATATGAATCCCATATCTCCAGTATCATACCATCCGTTATCATCAAAATCATTAGTGTTTTTTCCAATATATCCATTAAAAAGGGTGACGCCTTTAGTTTTAATGTAACCAATTTTTTTATCTTTCAATTTATTGCCATAAATATCGGTAACAATTATTTTCATTCCTGGCATAACTTTACCGACACATGCAATTGCAACATTTCCTCCTTCACTATATATTATCTCATCATCAGGATTTAAACGAAAACTTGAAGAATAAAAAGTAATTGAATTACTATTAGCATAAGTTATATAAGATCCCATTTCCGCCATACCATAAGCGGGTTTTATTGAAATCCCGCCAAAACGTCTCAAGTACTCATTTAGCTTACTTATCATTAAAGAATTAACCTGTTCTCCAGCATTAAAGACCGATTTTAAAGAGGTAAGATTCCAATTATTACTTTCATTATTAATTTGTAACAAATTATTTAATAGTAATTGAAATCCAAAATTAGGAGCCCAAGTTCTAGAAATTTTATAATGAGTAATTAAATCAAGCCATAAACTAGGATTCTGAATTATATTATCTTTTGCTACTATCAATTGTGGACTTTCATTGACTATATTTCTAAAAATATCAATCATAGGTACAACATGATCAAGAGGCAACCAGTTCAGGCTAAATTCATATCCATACTCCCAATTATTCATTTTGTTAAAACAATAAATATGATAATTAAGTTGCTTTGTATTGATTGGAATTAATTTGGGAACTCTATTTGTACTACCAGATGATAATTGAATAAATAATGGATCTTCATACTTTCTCCCATCCCAAATAACTCCCTCATTATCTTTAGGAAACTCTTGATCTATATGTTTTATAGAAATTATATTTTTATGTGGGTATGATTTAGTTTCCTTAGATGTTTCCTTATATTTAAATAAGTAAAACTTATCTAATACTTCAGCAATGGACTCTATTTTATCATGATTCTTTTCATCCAGGTAAATAGGAATTACTCCACCTAATATACAACACCAAAACACCTTGAATTATGTCATAGCTCCCAGCATAAAAATTTTCTTTTTGATACCATCCTAATAAAAGTTTGGCCTCTAATATGAAGTCTTTGTAACAAACTTTCCTTACCAATGCACTATTTTTTTCATAAAAATAAAAACCCTGATTAGTTTCTCCTGCTTTCAATAATGCTTCAATCATTGAGATTGGTTCAATATTTATAGAACCTCCATCTAAAATAGTATAATCCTCTATCAACCCATATCTTTCAGATGGAAAATCACAATTAACAATAACAAGATCTCGATCGATGGCATAGTTTAGTTCCGTTTTATGAATAGTACAAAGGGTATTATCTTCATTAATAAACTTATAATTAAATCGATGTTGATTTAATAGTAAGGATATATCTTTATAAAGATTTGCCAAACATCTTAATTGGTTATAATCTGTCAAACCAAAATTATCCAAAGGAATTTGAGGTAAAATTATTATTTGATACTTAATATTTAAATTATCAAAATCTGCAACTTTAATAGTACTGGATATTTCATATGCAATATTTCCAACAACAAATATCCAAAAATAAAAATTTCAAATTGCATCGATCCAAAAAAAAAAAAATTTTGAGGTGCAACGATCCATTTTTGTGGGAGATCAAAAGATCCACAGACG
>JABSPN010000567.1 GCA_013214425.1 Flavobacteriaceae bacterium
AAGGATGAGAAAGTACTAATAGCTGGAGACTTTAACTGTAAAGTAGGAGATGTAATAGAGGGAAATAGAGAAGAAGTGTCTAAGTCAGGAAAAATGCTACTGAAGATGGTAAAAGAGGAACAGTTAGCAAAAGACATTCCGCTAAAACCTAAGAGAAGAGTCAATTTCAAGTGGTTCAATGTCGCTGCCGCAGTCCTTATTGCCGGATACTTTGGATATAATGAGTACATGGATTATAAACGTGAAAAGTTATATCAACAAACGAAAGAAGCATTATTCTTTGTTTCTGAAAACTTTAATAACGGGACCAAAAATTTGGTTCATTTTAGTGAATTTGAAAAATCAAAAAACAAAATATTTAAATAATAAGAAATCATGAAAAAAATAGTTGTAACATTCCTTTTAGCAGTATTACCATTAGTAAGTTTTGGTCAATCATTCTTTGAGCAATATGAGGATGAAGATGGTGTAACATCATTCTTCGCTACAAAAGAAACTTTTAAGTTATTAAAAAGTATTGATGCAGACCCTCAAGATCAAGAGACGAAAGAATTTTTTAAAATGATCGAAAGTCTTGAAGCTGTAAAAATGATTAGTACAGATCGTAAAGACTTAGGGGCTAAATTTAAAGGATTAGCAGAAAACCATGTCTCTAAAAACGGATTAACTGAGTTAATGCGTGTAAACGACGATGGTAAAAAAGTGAAATTCTACGTAAAGAAAGGTAAGAGTGATTCCATCGTAAAAGAATTATTCATGCTGGTAACCGGAGTAGAAATGGATGGAAATAAAGCCTCTACAATTGTAATGTCAGTTACTGGAGATATTAATTTAAAGCATATCTCAAAGTTAACTAGTAAAATGAACATTCCTGGAGGAGAACACTTAGAAAAGAAAGGTAAGGAATAATGGTAAACCTAGTTAAAATACTAGTATCTCTTGCGATAGCTTTAGTTAGCTTAGTGAGTTGTTCCAATCAGCCAAGCTTACAGAAATATTTTCTGGAGCATGAAACAAAGGAAAACTTTACAGTGGTGGACATCCATAAGTCCATTTTGGGAATAGATGAGTCGGGTTTTGATGAAACGCAAAAGAAAGCCTATGAGTCTATAAATAAAGTACAATTGTTGGCTTACCCAATTAAGAATGGCAATGTAGAAACTTATAAAGTAGAGAAAGATATTATCAAGCAATTGTTTTCTACTGATGAGTATACCACAATTGCTCGAATGGGAACAGGAGGAGGAAAAGTAATTATAACCTACCTTGGAGATTCTGAAGCAATCGACGAAATGGTCGTTTTTGGATACGGAAAAGAAATGGGATTAGGAGTAGCGAGAATTTTAGGCGACGACATGAGTGCCGATGAAATTTTTACACTCTATGAATCTCTTAATAACAGTAGTCCAGACGATTCACAAATAAAAGAGTATTTCAAACTCTTTCAATAAGCCTTTTCAGAGGTTTAAATGTTAATGTGTGAAACGCCTTCCATTGGAAGGCGTTTTTGTTTCTACAAAAGCAATAATCGTTTTAATATATTGGTTTAATGATTAAAAAGTGTTTTATAGCGTTGTTTTTTATAATTGTTTCAGGATGTGCTCCTGAGTATACTATCACTCAATATAATGTTATTGATCAAAATATAGACTGTTATGTGTCTAATCTAAATTATTTGGTAAACAAGAAAACTTGGGAAGTGCTTAAAGAAGAAATAAACACTAATCCAATTACTCCAATGGAAAAGATGCTGTTTAATAGATCTGGCTTAAAGACTATGCAGAAACCTAAAATAGAATTTGTTTTAAAGGAAAGGTCTATAG
>JABSPN010000568.1 GCA_013214425.1 Flavobacteriaceae bacterium
CCATTTATCAGATACCTTCAGATTCGTATGAGTATTTAATTCTAATCTTCCCATACCAGAAGCATAAGCATTGACAAAAAGCTTATCACTGGTTATTGGTTTTTGAAGTTCAGTATTGATTTGTCCGGCAATACTTTCAAATCCGTTAACAACACTACCTGCACCTTTTGTGATCTGAATACTTTCCAACCAGGTTCCAGGCGTGAACGTGAGCCCATAAGCTTGAGAAGCTCCACGTATGTTTGGAATGTTTTCCTGAGCAATTAAGATATACGGATTCGTTAAGCCTAACATTTCAATTTGTTTGGTTCCTGTAACGGCATCAGAAAAATTCACATCAATAGAGGGATTGGTTTCGAAACTCTCAGATAAATTACAGCAAGCAGCCTTCAATAACTCATTACTGGTTAAAACAGTTGTGTTTGAGACTCCGGTTAAGGAAATTTGAGTACCGTCTTTCTCTTTAACAACCACTACTTCATCAAGACTAAAATCTTCCTGTAAAACATGTGTTATTCTCTTATTAGGATCCGTAATAAAAATTACGGTTTCTTTAAAACCTACGAAATTAATTACTAGGTTTTTATATTCGGGTTTATAGGGAATAGAGAATTCTCCTTTTTCATTGGTAACGGTACCTACCGTTGTGTTTTGCCAATAAACGGAAACAGCTTCCGCTGGCAAATCTCCATCTAAAACTACTCCCTCAACTGACTGTTGAGCAAGAGCAAACAATGGAAATAGTACTAATATTATGATTTTTTTTGTCATGTATACTTTGATTCTTAATAAACTTTAAGCCGTCAAATTGAGTGATTTTAGAGTGAAAACGAAAAAATCGTATCGAAATTTAGGCGTAAATTAATCACTTGTTCTCGATACATCCCGTGAATACAAGACACTCAAACTGACGTGATTTGATCAATTTAAACCCAACTAATCTTACGAGTAAAAAGTATACTGACAATAGAGTTTATATAAGGGGGGTGCATTGCTCTGATAAGACAACTTGGCAATGTCATTGGTCACAATCTCTTCTTCAAAGTAAAACTGAAAAGCAAGAGTTTGATCTGGAATATTGGTTACTAGAAAATCGGCTCCTGAATTGTTTAGCATAACCAAATCATCTGAAGCTTCTAAATCGATGGTTTCATCTGAACAACATCCATCTTCTTCCTGAGATTTCTTTTGTTTCTTTTCGGCACAGCAAGGTTTTTTGTGTTCATCCTCACAACCAATTTCCGAAATAAAACTAGAAATACTTTCTAATTGGCCTCCACAATAATGAATATTGAATGCCAAACCTGAATTTACAGTTAAGTAAAAGAAGGCTAAAAATAATGCTATAAATTTTCTAGTTAACATGGTACTACAAAATTACATATGAAATTTCAATATTTTGATAAGATTTCGTTAAAAATTACATTTTATACTTCTGGTAATAAAATGCTGGTACTAATAATAATAGAAAAACAGGCTGAATTAAAAATCGCCTCACATAGAATGTTGTCTGGTAATTCTCTGGATTTAAATTATTCAGGAGTATATAATAGACTGGAAATAAAATCAGGAAAGCAATCACATAAAAAAACAAGGAAAACTTAACAACATCCCTATCCCTGAACAATAAATAAATAATTCCTAAAGAAGTAATCGCATTAAAGTCATAGCGAATACTGTGTGATAAAAACAAATGCCAAAAAGAATATTCGGGTTTTTCTGCAGCGACATCTGCTAACTTAAAAAATTCAATAAAAGGATCACTAAACATAAACTCGTATGCTCTTATTAGTACTAGGAAAACACACAGTAAT
>JABSPN010000569.1 GCA_013214425.1 Flavobacteriaceae bacterium
GGACCCTAAATCAAGTGTCAGATGTGACCCCATTATTTAGGGTTCCTTATTTGGGATGCATCAATTGCAACAATTTGAAACCTCAATTTCTTTGAAGAAAACCTTTCAAATAAGAAGGGAAATACTGAGAACTCACACATGACAATGGATAATGTCTTCTAATAGATATATCTAAAAAGTTATGCATAGATATGAAAAAATATGTCCACTTAAAGTTTGTTTATCAATGGATCAGATGGCCAGTGGAGCTTGTGATTTTTTAAACTTCATCGGAGCACCAAGCGTGCAGATTGTGCATGTGCTATTAACACAATCACAAACAACTTTTAAATTAGCTTTTTTAATATTTGCAACAAAATCGTACTTATTGTACAATTTATTATAGTTTGCTAATCCTTTAAACTCTAGATCTAGATTTTCATCATCAACCTTAAGGTCTCCAACGAATAATTTGTTTTTGATTCTTCCATTAACCACCGCATTGGTATAACTGTAATCATTAAATGTAAACTTCGTTAAAGTTCCTTTGATGTTAGTATCAATATTATCTTTGGTAAATCCATGCCCTTCTACATCCAGATTTAGTGTCGTTTTTCCAAAATTATCGTCCTCGATAAGTACACCAAGATCAAAATCTTTAAAAATAACATTTCCGATATAAGAGGCATTATCTATATCATCTATATTGGTTAGTTTAAGATCTGAAGTAACTTCACCAATAGCCGTGTATATTTTAATATCAGCATCAACTATTTCATTGGTCACAATACTTTCTCCTATAATCTTAAATCTACCCAACTTATTAAATGCAGATGGGAATACGTCACCAAGTATATTGGGTAATAAAGCCTTTAAATCTCTATTGTTTGTACTTAACTCTTTATAATTCCCTTTTATATAAAAATCTTCAGACTTACCAAATAAGTTTTTAAACTCTATTGTACCGTCTATTTTTGTTTGCCTGGCATTTTGAAGCTTAAAGTTTTTAGTGATAAAATCATTTAAAGTACCGTTCACTTCAGAAGAAAATACCACACGCTCATCTTTCCCAAATTCATTGTAGAAGGTATTGACTTCATCGAGCGATATATTAGCATTATCGAATTTGGCTGATACTTCAACTTTATCAACAAAATACTTTAAATCTTCTCGTTTATAATCGAATTGCAATTCTCCTTTTAAATTGGATTTTGCCGTAGTAATAGACAAATCGTTAAACCTCATACCCGTTCGCGAATAGGTGAAATCTGTCTTCAGATCATTTACCTTAACGCCTCTACTATCTAAAAGTTCAAGATGTGTGATGTTAGCTGCTACATCTGGCCCTACGATAGAAAAATGATTTGCATTAACTGCTAGCTCACTAAAATCTAGTACTTGCGGTTTTTCTAAGTTATAATCGGTAAGTTTAAATCGGCTATTAGTAAGCTTCACCTTTTCTGACTTTAGTAAAAAGGATGAAGGCCCCTTACTCGGCAAGGTATCTCCCGCCTCTAATTTCTCAACAAACACATCAAGATTGGTGTCGACTTCATCTTTATAGGTTGTGATATAGAGCGATAATCCATCCATTTCTAAATCTCCAAAAAGTAATTTACCATCAGAAAGGTTTTTGTAATCAAGAATAGATGTTTTTAACGATTGAATATGAATTAAGCTATCATTGTGATGATCTTTTACAAATACATCATTTAACTCTACTGTTCCGAAATAAGACAGATCAACTTTATCAATCGTAATGTTTGTATCATACTGCTCATTGATTGAATCGGTCACCTTTTTACCTACAAATGTCTGGAATGC
>JABSPN010000057.1 GCA_013214425.1 Flavobacteriaceae bacterium
TAATGCTCTTGGATTAGGTGACAAAAAAATTAAATAGGAACTGTAGAATGAATCAATGATCTAATGGTTAGTTGACTAATTGAAGGACAACCATTAGGCAGCTAGCACAACATTATTTCATTGATTCATTATTTCATCATCACATTACTAACTATTAAATCTTTGAATTATGAGCTCTATTGGAAGTATGCAAGCGTCTCTCAAAAACAATGATAGACGGCATAAAAGACAGCCTTTTAAGGCTATGGATTAGATAAAACTTCTAAACTAAAGTCTAAAAAAGCTACAAAAGAGCAGTTAACAGCTATTAAAGATAAACTCAGTGAAGACAGAAAAAAACTGTTTTGGAAACGAGTGATCGTCGCAATAGTTTTTCCTACTGCTGTAGTATTGGCATTCTATGTTTTATTGAATATATAGTTGTCAGTCTAAGTCTGTCGAAGACTAGACAACATTAAAAATGAAAATGGACTGTCATCCTGAGCCTGTCGAAGGATAGACAACTGAACTAAATCACACTTCGACAAGCTCAGTGTGACATAAAAATGAAAGAATATTATGTGTACATATTAATTTGTTCTGATGACTCATTTTATACTGGTATTACAAATGACTTGACTCGAAGAGTTCGAGAACATAACATCGGAATAGAAAAATCTTGCTACACATATAATAGAAGGCCTCTTGAATTAAAATGGTTTCAAAATTTTGTTGAACCTAATGAAGCAATTAAAAGAGAAAAACAAATCAAGGGATGGAGTAGAAAAAAGAAAATAGCTCTAATTAATAGTAACTATCAAGATTTGATTCTGTTTTCTAAAAATTATTCAGAAAATAATTAATGTTGACACTTCGACAAGCTCAGTGTGACATTAATACTGAAATGCGTTGTCATCCTGAGCCTGTCGAAGGATAGACAACAGAACTAAATCACACTTCGACAAGCTCAGTGTGACAATAGAACAAAACCAATACATTGTTAATATTAACAAAGTAAATGCAAGAACAAGAAAAACAACATAACAATCAACTTGAAGGCGGAACTTATGAGATCATTCAAAGTCGTCTTCAAAAACATAAACAAGATCTTATCGATCGTCTTAAAACACTGAATACTTCCCGTAAGGAGGTATTTGGTGCGATTGAGACAAAACTCATCGCTAACGATCGTATCAATACAGAGAACACCTGTATTGCCAGAGACATTGTTACCCTTCATGGTAAATGTTTACTGGGATACAACGTGCATTTCGGCTTAAGAACCGAGATCAAACTCGATGATGTTTTTAGCGTTTATGAATATAAAGAAGGGCGTTTTCAAGTACTACCGCTTGATATCATTAACGATGATTTATTTATTACCGACTTCAAAAACCTTTACAAATACTACAGAAATACCTTCTTCGCCAAATTTGCCATCATTGGAAACTACCTGCATATGGTGTTTCAAATCAGTGAGAGTATTGCCGATATCAAAACGTTTAAATGGCTTATAGAAGATAACCGTATTGTATACGTAGATAACCGAAGTGATCATGAGTATCGTTTCCCTAGACAGCATGAATTCAAATGGCAGGAAACGAACTATGACATGCATCGCTATGGAGATCATCCGCATGTCTCGATACTTGACAAGATCTTCGTTGAGACAGTCGGTGGCGATTTAACCATCAAAATAGAAGACAATACAGACGAGGGTCGAGGGATTTTACAAGAGCCTGTCGAGCATAAAGATCAGACGCTGGAGGATGCCAAATACTTATTTGCTGACTTGGGTAACTTAACAGTGTTAAGTATCACGCCCTATCAGGAAACAGCTCGTTATTTTGTCTACAATCATAAAGTTCAGGAAGTAAAGCGTATTCAGAGTATTCAAGATACGGCTGTACTCCTACCCGATAATCAAGGATTGATATTCCCTGACGGATATTATTTACAAACTGGTGAATTCAAGAAATTCGAAAGAAGTATTGATCAGGTCAAGTTTCAGCAGAAAATTGCCTCTCCAAACGGAGAAGATTATCTCTATGTTTTTTATGAAGAAGGAAAGGGTGATTATGTACTCATGACTTATAATATCATTGAGCAAACCATCAATACTCCTATCATTTGTAACGGATTTACAGTCCTTGAAAACGGAGAGCTTTGCTATTTTAAAGCTGAAGAAGAGGCTACCAAGCATCATGTGATTCAGATCTGGCAAACACCTTTTTCTAAAACCATACAAACTTCTGAAGCACATACTGATTCCTTGTTGTACAAAATCGGAAATAAAGACATTGTTCAGGCAATGGCGGAATGCCAGGAGATTATTACGCTTTTAAATAAAGAAGATAATTACGGTGGTTTATATGATGATATCAGTAAACAAAGTACCGATGTTTTAGATTCGTATTATTGGATTCGTGAACCTGATACTGCGAATCTGGATATTCCTCTAGCAGAATTGAAGTCTACCGCGAATTCTGCGATTGATGAATTTGAAAAAGTAGTACAACTTAAAAAAGCGGCTGCTAAAGCGACTCAGGAAGTTCAGGATCATATTGCTACTTTGTTTGATAAAATTAAACATGCGAGTTTTAAATCCATTGATGATTTTGTAGAAGTATTAACCGCTTTAAGAACCGTTCAGGGTGAAAATATTAGCCTGAAGGAAATCCGTTATACCAATATCGAGGATATTGATAGGATATCTGAAGAGCTTAAAGAGCAAACGGAGCGTATCTCGAGACGTTGTGTTGATTTCCTTTTAGATGAAAAGGCACTCCTTCCCTACCAAAATAGAATTCAGGAGAAAAAAGGAGAATTAGAGTCGGTTAAAAAAGTAATCGAAGCTAAAAAGCTTGAAGAAGAAATCAATCAAATTAGTGCTGATTTAGAAATGCTGATCGATATTGTTAATAATCTTGACATTGAAGACACCTCGCATTCTACAAAAATTATTGATACCATTTCTTTACTTTTTGCTGAAATCAATCAGTTAAAAGCGGAACTAAAACGCAATACAAAAGCCTTAAGTGCTGGTGAAGCTAAAGCCGATTTTGTTGCACAACTGAAGTTATTTGATCAGAGTATTATCAATTATATCGACATTGCCACTACTCCGGAAAAGTGTGACGATTACCTAACCAAGCTCTCTGTTCAGTTAGAGGAACTGGAAGGAAAATTTGCTGATTTCGATGAGTATATTGCTCAGATCATGGAAAAGCGTGAAGAAGTTTATAGTGCTTTTGAAACGCGTAAGAACACTTTGGTAGAGGCAAAAAACAAAAAGGCTCTGGCCTTATTAAATGCTTCGGAAAGAATTTTAAAGAGTATTGGTAAAAAAGCCGAGACGTTTAATTCTGCTGATGAAATTAACGGATATTTTGCTTCCGATTTAATGGTGAACAAGCTACACAGTATCATTGAACAGTTAAAAAATCTGGATGATATTGGAAAAGCTGAATCCTTAGAATCTAAACTGAAAACAACTCGCGAAGAGGTTATCAGAAAACTGAAGGATAAATTAGATTTATACGAAGACGGCGAAAATGTGATCAAACTTGGAAAGCATAAGTTTGGTGTAAACAAGCAACCGTTAGATTTAAATATTGTCAATAAGAGCGAAGAACTCTATTTCCATTTAACGGGAACTGATTTCTATGAAAAAATCAATTCTGAAATTTTGGCAAATGCCAAAGATATCTGGAACCAGGAATTGGTTTCTGAGAATAACGATGTTTACAGAGCCGAATATTTAGCTTATTCTTTGTACACAGAGCATGGAGCAGCCAGATTAAATGAAATGAATGCTGATGATTTAAAGGAACTTGTAAAAAAGGAAAGTAGCGAGAACTATTCAGAAGGCTATGTAAAAGGGGTTCATGACGAAGATGCCTTTACTATTTTATCTACACTTATCAAGACTGAAGAGAATCTTGGCTTACTACAATACGATCCGAAGACTAGAGCCTATGCTCAGTTCTTCTGGAATAGTTTACATGAAGAAGATCAGGAAACATTAGACAAGCAAATAAAAGCCTCTGGAAGTGTTTTACAGGTATTTCCTAATTCTTCCGAGTATCAATTTGTTATCGAGCATTTAATGACACAAATCGACTCTTTCTTCGCTTCTTGGGAAGTTTCAGAAGTCAACTCTCACAGAGCAGCCACTTACCTGTTCGATGAATTGTTTGAAAACAATAATTTTATCATCTGCTCAAAAGCAATTGATTTAAGGTTAGCCTTCAAACAATACTTACAGACCAATAAAGGACTGGATACTTTTGAGAGAAGTATAGAACTTTTAACGAGTCCTCAGGATAAAGTGTTATTAGCGAAACAATGGTTACAATCGTTTATCGACAATAAAGATTCTGATTTGTCTTTTTACTTACAGGAAACTATTTGTTTACTATTATTCAACGGTACCATTTCTAAACAAATAAATCATATTCCGGCTGTTGTTAACCTAAATGAATTAAAAGGCGGACATCCAGTAATTGTCGATGGAGTGTATACATTCAACTATCACACGTTTGTTGAGAAAATGCGAAGCTATTCAGAAGCAATAGTAACCGAATTCTTACAATTCAGGGAAACTAAAAAGCAGGTCGCTTTAACTAAGAAAAAGCAATTAAAGCTTGAAGAGTTTAAACCAAGAGTCTTATCTTCTTTTGTAAGAAATAAATTGATCGATCAAGTGTATTTACCGCTATTTGGAGATAATTTATCCAAGCAAATCGGAACCGTTGGAGATAACAAACGTACCGATAACATGGGGATGTTATTATTGATTTCCCCACCTGGTTATGGTAAAACGACCTTGATGGAATATATCGCGGAGCGCCTCGGATTGGTGTTTATGAAGATCAACGGACCAGCAATTGGTCATGAGGTGACTTCAGTAGATCCGATGGCTGCCAATAACTCGGCGACACGTCAGGAATTAGAAAAGTTAAACCTTTCTTTTGAAATGGGGAACAATGTGATGTTGTATCTAGACGATATCCAGCACTGTAATCCGGAGTTCTTACAGAAATTCATTTCTCTTGCAGACGGACAAAGAAAAATTGAAGGAATTTATAACGGAGAGACTAAGACCTATGATTTCCGCGGAAAGAAATTCTGTGTGGTGATGGCTGGAAACCCCTATACTGAAAGTGGAGAAAAATTCAGAATTCCTGATATGTTAGCCAACAGAGCTGATATTTATAACTTAGGTGATATCATTGGAGATACGGCTGAATTATTCAAACTGAGTTTAATTGAAAACGCCTTAACCTCTAACGATTTATTACGTCAGTTAAGCAGTAAGAATTTTGAGGATATTTATAGCATCATCAACTATATCGAACAAGGTAGCAAAGACAATCTTGAAGTAACTGGAAACCATACCAAGCAGGAACTTCAGGATTATGTATCGACCTTGGAAAAAGTGATTACGATACGTGATACGGTATTAAAAGTAAATGAGCAGTATATCAAATCGGCTGCTATGGAAGATGCCTATAGAACGGAGCCTTCTTTTAAGCTACAGGGATCGTATCGTGATATGAATAAATTAGTCGCTAAAGTAGTGCCAATTATGAATGAACAGGAGTTACAAACAGTGCTCCTCTCCCACTACGAAAGTGAGTCACAAACCTTAACCAGTGCAGCTGAAGCCAACTTATTAAAGTATAAGGAAATGACGGCTGTTCTAAATAAAGAAGAGTTATCACGTTGGGAAGCGATTAAGGATACTTTTGTCAAGAACAACAAGCTAAAAGGCTTTGGTGATCAGAATGAAATGGCTCAGGTTTTAGGTCAGTTAATGCAGTTTTCTGATAATCTGGAAGGTATTAAAGAAGTGTTAGAAAAAGGGCTAAAACGTGATGAATAGATTTTTAGTGTTACTTGCACTGAGTACAGCCGTTAGCTGTAAAGATGAAATCAAATATCATAAAAACGATGGTTCGGTTATTTTAAAATATCCGAACCATATTGATACCGTGACCTATCAAACTGATTCTATTCAATTCCTGAAATGGAAAAATATCGTAAATTTAAAACCTGGCGATACGGCCATTTTCGAAATTGACGGTGATTATATAGATCCATGAAAAAACTACTATTCCTTTTTGCTGTGCTGAATATTCAGCTGATTCAGGCACAATTACAAGATTGTTCTCAATGTCATATACAGAACTATTCTGAATCTGATTTAGAAAAAAATACGCTTGGAGAAATACAATTATTACGTAATGAAATTTTTGCCAGACATGGTTATATCTTTAAAAAACAACGTTTGAATGAGTTTTTTGCTGAAAAAAACTGGTATCAACCCAAAGAGAAATCGATCACCAATATTTCGCTTAACGAAATTGAAAGTCACAATATGACAATTTTTAGAAGTATAGAAGATAAGATCAAAAGCTATCGAGAAAATGTGATTGTAGCTTTAAAAGAGTTCCAAAGAGCCGTGACTAATCATGATGAGGAATCACTAGCCGTATACTTGAACGACGTGGTTAACGAAGGGGAAACAGCCGCTAACGTAGAGATGATGGACAGACTGTTTGATCATATCAATTTAGATCATGTGCACTGGCACCATGATGTGGGGTATTATAAAGCTACGATTGATAACGGATTTAAAGTACAGGTCTACACGCTTAGAATCACCAATGAGAAAACCCTGATTTCTTATAACAATCAGTCTCATTCTGAGATCATGGAAAAACCCTTTACCTATCCCAGTGATTACTATTCTGAGCAAGAACATTTTATTCAATGGGAATTGAAATTTGAAAACGGAGTGGTGTTCCTAACGAATGTAATGCAGGCGGGGTAATACTCGTCATATTAAGCCTGTCGAAATATGATAATTAATCATCGACTTCGACAAGCTCAGTCTGACAAAAAATCAATTCTTAATTAGAACGTGCTAGAATGATATAGGCTTAATGTTTTTCAGCATTTTAAGAGAGCTGAGACGCGTGTTTGATCATATACTCATTGTTTTTATGTTTTGGATGTAGTATCCGTTTTCAATACTAGGAATTTCTAAAAACTGTCATTTTTGGCAATCTTCATCTAAAGATTTAGCCATACTTGTAATCGTACAATCAAAATATTCGTTGTTTTTTACATTCTTAATAGCATAAGTTCCATTTCCTTCAGGAATAAGGTAAAAAACATTTAGAATTATAGTTAATTTATTTATTCTTAAGTGATATTAGCCCCAATATTGGACCAATGGCTAAGAGCATATAAAGCCAGTTCGCATCGATTGAATTGACTAATTGGCTTAATAATTGAATACTAATTATCGTAATCGCAAAACCAATACAAGTCACAATCGTTAAAGCTGTTCCTTTAATTTGTGTTGGAGCATTTTGAGCCACTAAAGTTGAAAACAAAGGTGAATCGGCGATCACCACCATTCCCCAGAAAAATAAGAAGGTCATTACGACATACTCCTGACTTGTTTGCAATACGACAGGCGATACTAAACAACAGATACAAGATAGTAATAACATCCAAGTAGCGATACGTTTGACTCCGAATGACTGAGCTAAGTATCCTCCTAATACACACGCCAAACCTCCTACTCCAATAATCAGAAAAGAGAGCAAGGGGATATTCAAATTAAGTTCTTGATGTGTTGCATAGCTTGATAAGATGACAGGTACAAAGGCCCAAAAGGCATAGAGTTCCCACATATGGCCGAAGTACCCAAAAGCTGAGACTCTAAATTCTTTATTCTGAAAGACTTTATAAAAAGCCGAAAAATCAAATTGAGTACTCACCTTTCTAAATGGTCCGTTAGGTACGAGTAGTAGCATTAGGAGTCCGCCTAAAGTTGCTAATCCTGAAATAGCAATGATGACCGATTTCCATGGAAATGTCGTGGTCATGTCTTTTAATAAATGCGGAAAGGCAGTTCCAAGGACTAAAGCTCCGACCAGATAACCTAAAGCTTTACCCAATCCGCTTTCATAATAATCGGCAGCAATTTTCATTCCAACGGGATAGATCCCAGCCAGAAAGAATCCTGTCAAAAACCGGAAGCCAATAATGCTGGTCAAGGTATTCCCTTCCCAAGTCATTCCAAGATTACATAAAGCCCCCAATAGCGCCGAAATAAAAAAGACTTTGGAAGGTGGGAATCGATCTACTAAAGTCAGAATCGAAAAACACAATGTCCCAATGATAAATCCAAATTGCACAGCGGATGTTAGATGCCCGAGTGCTTCTTCAGAAAGCTTGAAACTTGTAATCAGATCGCTCATCACTCCGTTTCCTGCAAACCATAAAGAAGTACAACAAAACTGGGAGAATACAATAATTGGAAGAATGTGTTTTTTTTGTAACAAGTAACTTTCTTTTATAAAGGGAAAGATACTTAAAAATTAGATGTGTCGGTTACAAACATCATAAAAATAGGACAGTTTATTGGATGTATAAATAATCTTATGTTAACAATAGCTAACTGCCCTATTTTTATCCAAACTTACAACTGCACTTCATAACTAACTAGTTAAAGTTTATAGACGTGTTGCTTTTTTTTGTGAATGTGAAATTAATTGGGAAGGAATTAATGAAAAAATGAATTAATGAAGAAATGTTTGGGTCGTTAGACCTTAGTCGGTAGACGAGAGAAAAGAGTTTATAAAATCTTAATTACTTCAATATTCGATATTCTTTGGTGAGTTAGGGATTTAAATATATTATTTGTTTAATCCTGAATAATCGGACTTCACTTCGTTCAGTATTCAATGTACTTTTGACTGTTAGATTTTGCGGTTTTCTATTTGATATTATAATACTTCTCGATACGCTCTACTTCTGAGCACACCCGAAGTGATGTGTGTGTGGATTAAATGAATCAATTTTTCAGTACTAACAACTAAAACAACGTCCCCTGTTCTCCTTCACCGTTATCGATCTCCTTGTTTAAGTTGATGTTTTCTAAAGATGAACTTTCTTCGGAATTCACTTGTTGCTCATCTACCACTTCTATTTCTTCTGGAGTTTCTGGCTCTGGCTCTTCATAGGGTAAAGACTCCAACAAGTTTACTTGCTTTAACTTTAAGGTCGTCAACTGATTACCTTGTGCCTTGATTCCCTTAATCGCAATAAACTCTTCGAAATTCACCGTTTCATTCGGTTTCTGATCTTTCCCGCGTTGCTTTGCATAAACAATCTCTGCCATTGGGCGATGATCTGTCGCAACAATTTCCAACTGAGAGTTGGCATGTTCAGAAATAAACTTCTCTTCCTTATTTTCATTTTCGATCAAGAAACGTTTGACATAGTAACGCTCTTTTTCTCCGTCGAAATAAATAGCAGAAATCGGTTTGTTAGGCACCCATTTTTCTAATACGATCATATCGTCGTCAAAATGTAAGGTCACTTCAGGAACAACAGTTTTAGTAAGTCCAGACTGATTGATAATTAACAGTCGGTCTTCTCCTCTGAATTCTCCTAGTAAATCTCCTCTTCCATCTAAATTCAAACGCTGCACAGTATCGTCAAACCAAATTTTACGTGGCTTTAAGGTAGAAATCCCCTTTTCTTTTAACTCAATACGCTTCACAGCATATTTGGTCACCAGGTTTCCTTTTACTCCTCTTCCTTTGACTAATAAATCGGCGAAATCTAAATCCCATTTCAGTTTCTTAATGCTTCCCGCCTGACGTAACATCACAGTTACAATTTCGGCTTCTCCATTTGGATTAGCAGTGAAATAGCTAATCATTGAGCCTTTGTTTCCTTGCGTGATTGGGTACACTTTGTCACGGGTAATACTGGTTACAGCAAAACGTTTGACATAAGAAGCTTTGGACTTCCCGTCTTTATAAATGACGTTATAGATGGTACGCACATCTTTCTTCTTGAAAACGGCTACGTGCATGATGTTCTTGCCGATAAAGGTTTTAGTTCCCACTTTGGTTACCATCATGTTTCCGTCACGAGTAAAACAAATAATATCATCGATATCAGAACAATCGGTTACATATTCGTCTTTACGTAATGAGGTTCCAATGAACCCTTCTTCTCGATTGACATATAACTTGGTGTTTCTGATGACAACTTTTGTCGCATCAACATCTCCAAATAAACGTAATTCGGTTTTACGCTCTTTTCCTTTTCCGTAATCTTTCTTTAAACGTGTAAAATAATCGATAGCATATTCAACCAAATGTGCCAAATGATGTTTGGTTTCGTCGATCTGACCTTCTAAGGCTTCAATTTTTTGCTGCGCCTTATCAATATCGAACTTGGAAATCCTCTTAATTCGGATTTCTGTTAAGCGTACAATATCTTCTTCCGTTACCTCACGTTTTAGGTGTTTGATATGTGGCTTTAATCCTTCATCGATAGCAGAAATAACGCCTTCCCAGGTTTCTTCTTCCTCGATTAAACGATAGATTCTGTTTTCGATAAAGATTCTTTCCAAAGAAGCAAAATGCCATTGTTCTTGTAATTCACCTAATTGAATTTCTAACTCGCTCTTAAGTAGATCAACCGTATGATCTGTTGATCTTCTCAGCATTTCAGAAACACCAATAAATTCAGGCCTGTTATCTGAAATCACACAACCTAATGGTGATATCGATGATTCACATGAAGTAAAGGCATATAAGGCATCGATCATTTTATCAGGAGAAATATTAGACGGAATGTGTACTAAAATCTCTACCTCAGCAGCTGTATTATCTTCTATCTTTTTGATTTTAATCTTTCCTTTATCGTTCGCCTTCAGGATAGAATCAATTAAACTTGATGTGGTCGTACTAAACGGAATTTCAGTAATCACTAAAGTGTTTTTGTCTTGCTGACTAATCTTAGCTCTTACTTTTACTTTTCCGCCACGCAATCCGTCGTTATAATTTGATACGTCGGCTTCTCCACCAGTTGGAAAATCAGGATAAATTGTAAACTTCTTTCCTTTTAAATGCTTAATAGAAGCATCGATTAATTCCACAAAATTGTGCGGTAATATCTTGGTCGACAACCCAACGGCAATTCCCTCTGCTCCCTGCGCTAGTAATAGGGGGAACATTACAGGTAAATGAACAGGCTCTTTGTTCCTACCGTCATAAGAGGCTTGCCATTCTGTAATCTTCGGATTGTAAACTACGTCTAAAGCAAATTTTGATAAACGCGCTTCGATATAACGTGAAGCGGCAGCACGGTCACCTGTAAGAATATTTCCCCAGTTACCTTGGGTGTCGATCAACAGATCTTTTTGACCAATCTGAACCATTGCATCTGCAATACTCATATCTCCGTGTGGATGGTACTGCATGGTATGCCCAAC
>JABSPN010000570.1 GCA_013214425.1 Flavobacteriaceae bacterium
ATAAGAATTTAACCGACGTGAACCCCTATACCATAGAAAACGTTAGGATTCGATACAGAGCTAGAAATAAAGCCACGGCTTATGCCTACGGATTAGATATGAGACTTAATGGAGAATTTGTTCCCGGAACAGAATCATGGGTTAGTTTTGGATACCTAAAAACAGAGGAAAATATAGATAACAGAGGTTATATAGCCAGACCAACAGACCAACGATTAAAATTTGGTGTGCTATTTCAAGATTATGTACCAAGTATGCCAAATTTAAAGGTTTATATCAATTTGACCTATAATTCTGGACTTCCTGGCGGATCTCCTAGTTAGTCAGATCCGTATGAGTTTCAGCTATAACTCCGTGTTTATATATGAGAGGATGTTGGCTTCTCTTATGTAATCAAAGATAGTAATATTACAGATCAAGCTGAATTAGCAAAGGCCAAATATCAGAAGGGTCACTGGCTCTATCCGTTTAAGGACTTTAATATTGGTTTTGAAATATTCAATATGTTTGATGTACAAAACTCTATTACTAATACTTGGGTTAGGGATGTCTACACCAAAAGGCAATTTGCAATCCCAAACTTCCTTACCCCTAGAGTATTTAACTTAAGAATGGGTATGCGTTTCTAAGTATTATGAATTGATAAACTCTTTTAGAACTCCTACTACATAATCTACTTCCTCTTTGGTGTTGTGCTTAGAGAAGGAAAAGCGTACAGAAGGTTTTAGCATTTCTTCTTCAGGAAGAATTGCAGTCAATACATGCGAACCTTTTCCACTTCCGCTTTGACAGGCGCTACCTTTGGAGCAAGCTATTCCTTTAATATCTAACTGAAATAATAAGGTTAGTGCTTTTTCAGGAGAAACAGGAAGCCTTGTATTCACTAAAGTATACGTACTCTTATCAAGATCTCCACTTTCTCCATTAAATTGAATATTAGGTATCGCATTGGTTATTTCTTCAATAAAATAGTGTTTAATCCCTTTTACATTTACTGTATCGGCTTCTAGATTCTCATAAGCGCATTTAAAGGCTTCATCAAGACCAACAATATTGTGTACACTCTCTGTTCCTGCTCTACTTCCTCTTTCTTGAGAGCCTCCATGAATAAGTGGTTTCATGCCAATACCCTTTCTGATAAAAGCAAACCCAACTCCTTTTGGTCCATGGAACTTATGAGCTGCACCAACAATAAAATCAACTCTTGTTTTTTCTAAATCGATAGGATAATGACAAACCCCTTGAACAGTATCGCTGTGAAACAAAGCATTGTTTTCTTGACATAATTCTGCTACTCGATCAATATCTAAGATATTTCCTAATTCATTATTTATATGCATTAAGCTTACCAGTGTTTTCTCTCCTGAAGAAGTTAATAATTCTTCTAAGTGCTTTATATCAACATTACCTTTCTCATCAAGGTTAACATAGTCTAAAGCAACACCATATTGATCTCTCATTTCTTCACAGGTATGCACAACTGCGTGATGTTCTATTGCTGAACTGATAATACGCTTAACCTCTAAATCTCTAACAGCACATTTGATAATAAAATTATCATTAGTTTTCGATTCACTTTTGAACGAAACACTGTTATTTTCAAAAATATAAACATTTCAAAATACGTTAAATCTGAAGTATTTTCAAAATAGTGACATAAAAATAAATACATGTCAAATGTACAGTCACATCATTATTAAAAAATATTATTTTTTGTTTTGTATGTCGAACTGGAAAAAAAATATATAATTTTGAGACTCGAATACAAAGGAAAAAATCAAT
>JABSPN010000571.1 GCA_013214425.1 Flavobacteriaceae bacterium
GAGCAGCCATACAACCAGTACCTGCTGCGGTAATCGCTTGTCTGTAGACATGATCTGCAGCATCTCCAGAAACGAATACCCCAGGCATATTTGTTCTGGCAGAACCTGGTTCATTGATGATATATCCTGTTTCATCAAGATTTAGATAATCTTTAAAAACATCTGTATTAGGCTTATGACCAATGGCAACAAAGAATCCTGTACATGGGATTTCACTTTCTTCTCCCGTTTTATTATTTTTAACTTTAGCACCTGTAACACCATATTCATCTCCTAAAACTTCTACAGTTTCAGTATTCATTAAGATTTCTATGTTTTCAGTATTACGAACACGAGCCTCCATAATTTTTGAAGCTCTAAACTCGTCTTTACGAACTAACATCGTTACTTTTTTGCAAAGCTTTGATAAATAATGTGCCTCTTCACAAGCAGAATCTCCAGCTCCAACAATTACCGTTTCCTGATTTTTATAGAAAAATCCGTCACAAACAGCGCAAGCTGAAACTCCACCTCCAATTTTAAGGTAATGTTGCTCTGAAGGCAACCCTAAATATTTAGCTGATGCTCCTGTAGAGATAATAACAGTATCGCAATCGATCTCTTTAGTATCATTCACCCATACCTTGTGAGTATCTCCGTTAAAATCAACTTTAGTAATCCAACCATCTCGAACATCTGTTCCAAATCGTTCGGCTTGTTTTTGTAGTTCAACCATCATAGCGGGTCCTGTAATTCCTTCGGGATAACCTGGAAAGTTCTCTACTTCATTTGTTGTTGTTAATTGACCTCCAGGTTGCGTCCCTTGATATAACACTGGACTCATGTTAGCTCTGGCAGCATAAATTGCAGCAGTATAACCTGCAGGGCCAGAACCTATGATTAAACATTTTACTTTTTCAACAGTATTAGACATAATTATTTTATGATTTTAAAACTTGACCTTCAAAAGTAGCATTATTCTTTTTAATCTTAATACTTGAATTATTAATTTTTATTATGGAGAAATAAAGAAAGGAAATACCTAAATTTTTAAGCACCGATCTAACTAAAATATAAATCAAAATGTTAATTATTTTGTTCATAATTAGTATATTTCGACAACCTCAACAAAAAGTTATTATTATAACTTTATATGGTGGATTAAATAGATTGACTAAAATAATCTTTTGATACCACTAAATTGTTTTTAATTATAATGAAAATAGATAATGTGTTAAATTACTGATCAACATGAATATAAAAGAGATTATGATTGTAGGGATATTAGGAATTCTAGTAATAACTATAATCTTGGGAGTTATTAAACAAAAAAGAAAAAAGAGAATTCAACGATATCACGGTATTCAAAAAAAATAGTTAATTTTTATTTTTTACTGTAGCACTTCTATCGTAAAACCATAAAACTCTCAGGACTTAATTTTATAAATTTGTAGAGTAATTAAGTTTTTGAAGATTGATTACAATCAATTAGTTTCATATTTTCTTCATATGTTTTTTCTCAAAAGTTAAGTATAGTTCAGATACTAAAAGATTGGAACTAATTGTAATAATAAAAAGGTCATTTCTCGTAAATGACCTTTTATAATTTAATATTCCTGAAACTTTAACAAGTCCATAAATTAGCATTAACCTGAATTAATAATGCCACTAGTGAGCAATTTTACAGTCAGAAAACATTTAACCACCTTGATTTAAAAGCGTAAATCCTACAAAAAAAGGAAAACCCTAGGAAGCCGCAAAAGTTATGGACGAAGCCCTTCCTATAGCAGCATTACT
>JABSPN010000572.1 GCA_013214425.1 Flavobacteriaceae bacterium
ATGGACGCAAAAAAAATCAATTCTAAATTAGCTTTTTTCGATGTCTTAGATAGACGGTTTTTTCTAGTTCAAGCTATTTACTCAGATGCTAGAAGTAACTATTCAGGGCCTAAAAAAGCAAAACAAGAATTTGAAACTATGAAAAATGCAATGGCTCAGCTAGAGAAAAACTGTCCTGATTTCGCAGATAAAATAGATTTAAGTCAAAATAACCAATAAGAACGGGGGCTATTAAAAGGAGCCGGTTGCTCCTTTTAAATAATCAAAAATAACTATTTAAGTGCTTCATAAACATTGTAAATAACTTTTTAGCTCACATCTTAATATTCATGATTGAAAGCTCATTCACAACTTTACGTCAAAGCGCCATTAAACGGCACCCAAACGACGTACTTTAGCTAGCTTTACAGCATACCCTATTAAAAGGAGCCAGCTGTGCCGCTAGCATTCATCATCCCCCATATAATTTTATTATCACTCACCATCACCGCAATCTTCTATCCCGTACACCAAAAGTATCCTTTCAAAAAAGGAGCGCAGGTCACAGCTGAACAACACCTCGCGGTTCAGTGGCGTGCATTTATTTACTTCTCGTTAATGCTAGGTGTATCAGCTTTGATTAATTATCCGATAGTGTATAGAGAGGTTTATTTAGGTGGGTGATTTTGAGTCCGATACACCGGACTCTGATACTTTTTTTAATAGATAAATTGAAAAGGGAATTAAGTGAAGAGTATTTAGGAACTACGAATTAGATACCAAAAAGGAGCCAATGCCTTCTTTTTGGTTAAGTAATTCATATATCAAAAGTTGTTCACACAAAAGTTGTTCTTGCTCTAAGCCATAACTGGACAGAACTGGCTTAGAGTTATTGTACTAACCGAGATAATATACATTAGATTTTATAGGGGAAGTGAGGCATCTAACTGATACCCTCACTCCATTAACCATAACATGCGTTATGCGCAGTAATAATAAATGTGAGATAACGTCCGCCTCAATGACTGGAAGTCAGATTGCAGGCGTTTGTTATGACGTTGTGAATTAGCTCAGTCTATGTTTTGGTTTTGGAATCCTCAATACATCCCATAAACCAGGATGTATTTCAAAGTTAAAATCAAAATTAACAGGCTGGTCTTCATCATTATAGGACCAATAAAAAACGTCACCTCCTTGCTCCTTGCCGCGTCGAACAACATTGCAAATAGCTCCAGCCCTAAACAAATGGCTAATCATGATTCTCAAATCTGATTCATTTTTTATAAAACCATTATTAGATAACTTATTTAGTGCGGAACTATATGTAAACCCGCGCTTTCCAACCGAGGCAAGGAAGTTAAAATAATTATCCAAGTCATCGTCATTCACATGGCCAATAAGCTCGGAGGAGATTTCTCTTTTTAAGTATGATGAATATTTTTTTTCTGTATTGATAAAGGTTAATGCTTCAAATCTATGAAGATTACTACCATATTCCTCTTGGATAAGTGTCAACATTCTAACAATATCTCTCGGACGCCCTAATGTTCGGTGAATAATATAAATCTTATAATATTCGTTCGCTATAAATTTTGGAAATAAATCTAGAAAAATAGATTCTGTATCTTTACTTGAATAATATTCAGAGGATTTACGAATCTTATGAGCCAGCATGTCAAATAACTCTGTATCCCTAAAGTTAGAAGCTTCCCAATTCAAAAATATCGAATTATCTTCAAATATTCGATTTACATTTGGTGAATTTAGCTTGTTGATAATATCGCTTCTA
>JABSPN010000573.1 GCA_013214425.1 Flavobacteriaceae bacterium
CAAAAATTGAAATATTTCCCAAGTTTAAGAGAATATAGTTCAAGATTTGGGGTAACAAAAAAAGTTTTAGATGAAATTAAAAATAAAGTCATCGTGATGCATCCAGGGCCAATTAACAGAGGAGTTGAAATTACTAGTGATGTTGCAGACTCAGATCAGGCTATTATTCTAGATCAAGTTGAAAATGGAGTTGCAATTCGTATGGCAATTATTTACCTTTTAGCTTCTAAAATTAAGCAATTATGATAGTCTCAATAGAAGGTAATACATACATAATTACTCAGGAAAAGCTTCAGTTAGTTGAGTTTATTTATAAACTGAAGACAGATTATGGTAAATTCGAAAACAGCAACATTATTGTAAACCTATTCTCCCTAAAAGAGCTGGATAACAATGATTTATTAGAGTTTTTGCAATTATCCAATGCCCATAGAGAAAATAAACATTCATTTGTAATTGTTACCACTAATAGATCCATTAATGAGATTGATGAAAAATTAATAGTAGTTCCAACATTACAAGAAGCTAAGGACATTATTGAAATGGAAGAAATTGAAAGAGATTTAGGATTTTAATGAAACTAACAATTTTAGGCTGTTATTCTGCCACACCAAGAACATTTACTAACCCTACAGCTCAGGTTTTAGAGATAAAAGGACATTTATTCTTAATCGATTGCGGTGAAGGAACTCAAGTACAATTAAGAAAGTTTAAGGTTAAATTTTCCAGAATAAAACATATTTTTATTTCACACCTTCACGGTGATCATTTCTACGGATTAATAGGTTTAATTTCCACGTTTAGATTATTAGGAAGGGAAGCAGATTTGCATATTTATGGTCCTAAAGGGATTAAAGAAGCTATAGTATTACAATTGAAGCTAAGTGACTCTTATACAAACTTTAAACTTTGTTTTCATGAGCTTGAAACCACTAAATCTATTTGCATTTATGAAGATGAAAAAGTTTCAGTAACAACGATTCCTCTAAATCATAGGGTATACACCAACGGGTTTTTATTTAAAGAGAAAAATTTAGAAAGAAAGCTCGATATAGCTAGAGTTCTAGAACATGATATCGATACATCTTATTACAGAAGTATTAAACAAGGAAAGGATGTGCCTAACAATTCAGGAGAACTCATTTCTAATACCCTATTAACTAAAGATCCATTACCCGGAAAATCGTATGCATTTTGTAGTGATACTAAATACAAAGAAGCTATAATACCATTAATAAAACATGTAGATGCATTATATCATGAAAGTACTTTTTTAGATGAACATGAACACCTATGTGATAAAACAAAACATAGTACTGCCAAACAAGCTGCCACTATTGCCAAAAAAGCCGATGTCAAACAATTGATTTTAGGGCATTTCTCAACACGATATGGTGATATTGAATTATTCAAAGAAGAAGCGCTAGAGATTTTTGAAAAGGTATTGTTAGCTGATGATGGAAAAGTATTTGATTTCTCGTAAATTGCAGTTATGAATAGAGATTTAAGTGATTACAGACAATCTTACGAAAATGAGGAACTTATTGCAAGTAACCTTCCAGACAATCCTATGGATCTTTTTGAGGATTGGTTTAATCAAGCTGATAACGTTGATGGTATTCGAGAAGCCAATGCTATGACACTAAACACTATAGGTGAAGATGGTTTTCCAAAGGGGAGAGTAGTATTACTCAAAGAGTTTAGTGTTGATGGCCTTATATT
>JABSPN010000574.1 GCA_013214425.1 Flavobacteriaceae bacterium
GAAAAAAAGTTTGTGGCCTGGTTAGATCATGTAAAAAAAGCTGCCGCAGCTATTTTCCTTTTAGGAGATTTGTTTGACTTTTGGTTTGAATATAAAACCGTTGTACCGAAAGGCTTTGTTAGAGTTCTAGGTAAACTGGCGGAAATACGAGATAGCGGTATTCCAATTTATTTCTTTGTAGGAAATCACGATTTGTGGATGACCAATTACTTTCAAGAAGAACTCGATATTCCTGTATACCATAAACCCAAAGAATTTACACTTAACGGTAAAACTTTTTTAATTGGACATGGTGACGGATTAGGTCCAGGTGATAAAGGCTACAAAAGAATGAAGAAAGTATTCACCAATCCTTTCTCAAAATGGCTCTTCCGTTGGTTACATCCTGATTTAGGAGTAAAAATCGGACAATATTTGTCGGTTAAAAACAAATTGATTTCCGGTGACGATGATATCAAATTTTTAGGTGAAGAAAAAGAATGGTTGGTACAATATGCCAAGCGAAAACTAGAAACAAAACACTACGATTACTTTATTTTTGGTCATCGACATTTACCCATGACTATAGCTCTTAATGAAACATCTCAATATATTAATTTAGGAGATTGGATTCATTACTTCTCTTATGGTGTGATGGATGGTCAAAAAATGTCTTTAGAAAACTTCAAATAAACTCTAGCCCTAATTTCCACAAACATTTTTAAGATAATCTGTGAGCTCTATTTGAAAAATTGTACCTCGTATTAAATCTTCTATACCTTTCAATTCCTCTTTATTCACTGCAAGATCTACTTTATGTGAAGGGGTTTGTAATAAGATGCTCCTACAAGTCTTGGCTTTATTACAACAGGTGCAATTCGTACGCATTTTAGCGTCTACAACAAAATCTGAAAAGTCTTTTAAATCTTCAAGTGAAAGATGAAAACCCATGTCTCTGAATATCACTTGAAATCGATTGGTAATACCTTCTTCTAAATCTTTTCCCCACTGAAAAGAAATCCCGATGTTATTCGTATAAATCCTATTTATGTCCTGCATGACTTATGTATTAGTCATACAAATATATAATTATTTATAATTAATCTAAATAAAAATAATTATTCTTTAAGATCTTTTAATTTGAGTTGAAGTGAGAGATTTCCCTGCCATTCATTTTCGTCTATAGTATAGACTGCCTTAAAAAGGTTTTTATGCTGAATAAGGTTCAGGTTTTTTCCCAACCCAAAGCCTATACCTACAATCTGATTGGTGTTGTATTGCTTGACTGTAACTCGTAAATGATCTTTATCTGAACCTACACATTTGCCATAACCTGTATCGTACAAATCTTCACTCATAAAAACCGGAGCCATGTTTTTGGGGCCAAAAGGAGCCATTTGCTTTAGCAAACGATAAAACTTAGGTGTAATATCTGATAAGTTGATTTGCCAATCGACTGTTACTTCAGGAGTTAATATTCTTTTGTCAATCGTTTGAGCAACCACTTCTTCAAATTTTGCTTTAAAATGATCGTAGTTTTCAGGAAGTAACGTCAGCCCAGCTGCGTATTTATGTCCGCCAAATTGTTCTATAAATTCTGAACATTGGTCTAAAGCTTCGTAAACATCAAAACCTTTAACAGATCTGGCTGAGGCAGCTAATTTATCACCACTTTTTGTAAAAACTAAGGTTGGTCTATAATAGGTTTCAATAAGTCTGGAAGCCACGATACCGATAACGCCT
>JABSPN010000575.1 GCA_013214425.1 Flavobacteriaceae bacterium
CAGAAACGTATGATTTTGCTGTCTCTACTATCAATGATTATATTAATAACGGGCACATTGTAATTCCTCAGTTCCAAAGAGGGTATGTATGGAATCGCTCTCAAGCTTCTAGGCTAATTGAATCCTTAATTATTCAATGCCCAATCCCGGTTATTTTTTTGGCTCAAAACTCAGATGAAACGTTATCGGTAATTGATGGGAACCAACGTTTAAACAGTATAAATTTTTTTTTAAAAGAAGATTTTGCACTACAAGGACTAACTGCTTATCCTGAACTTGAGGGCTACAAATTTACTGAGTTAGATCCTCGTTTTCAAAGACATATACTAAATAGAACTATAAGATGTATTGTCATACTTAAAGATACCCACCCACAAATTAAATTTGATGTTTTTGAAAGACTAAATACTGGATCCGTTAAACTAAACGCTCAGGAGTTGAGGCATGGTATTTATCATGGCCCATTAATGTCTTTAGTTGAAAAGATGTCGAAAAGTAAGGAATGGAAAGCTATAACAGGACTTAAGACCGACAAGAGAATGAAGAGTGATGAGTTAATCTTAAGGTTTTTGTCCTTATCAGATGATTGGAGAAATTATCAAAAACCGATGACAGGATTTATAAATGGTTACTCTGAAAATAATAAAAACCTGAGTACAGAAAAATTGGATGTTTTGTCTGCAGAATTCCAAAAATCAGTTAGTGCTTGTCATAGAATATTTGGTAACCTAGCATTTAAAACATTTACTGGGAATGGTGTGAAACCTACATTTAATGCTGCTTTATTTGATGCTCAAATGGTAAGTGTTAACGAATTAGATTTTAATGAAAAAGAATTAAATAAGCTAGAAAAAAATAATGGAAAAATAATGTTGGGTTTGTCAATGTTATTTAATGATGACGTATTCTCTAAATATATTGGTCAGGCAACTACTGATAAAACTGCTGTGGTTAATCGTATAAGAATATTCAGAGATTTCATAGTCAGGTTTAAAAAATAGATGTCATACAGTAAGAGTAGGTCTCGCTGTAGTTTTGATGAACTTTTGATTAAGTTATTAAAACTAAGTAGAGAAGCTTCATATAAAAAATCCGGATTTAGTTATGAACATCAAAATCTAATTTATCAAGCTGCTATTTTCTCGGTATGTGCGGGTATAGAAGAATATTCAAAGAATTTTTTTGAAGATTATATTTTTGAATGTAAAAAAGAAAATATTACGTTTGATAAAATACCAGATAACTTGCGTTCAATGTCCTTGTTGAGAGAGCAGAAGGACCTATTTAAGCATAATATATTTAATGGTGATGAGGCTAAAACATTAAATAAAATTAATATGACTAGGTCTGTTTATGATGTGATGAAAGATGATTGTGTTATTAATAATAATATTAGAGCCGGAACTATTTTGGGGACAAACAAGTACCCATCGATTAAAAATTTAAAAATTGTATATAATAGAATTGGCATTCCCGATATATTTAAGGAGTTACATCTAAAGTCAGGAACAGATATAACTAGCCAATTAAAATCTTTTCTTGATATTAGAGAAGCTATATCACATCAAACCCCTTCGCCATTAACTTATAATGATATAAAACGACATCTTAATAACTTAAAGAATATAATTAACTACTTGGATAGAGTGAAATATACAAAGTTATTGAAAATTTCAGGTTCTAAGTGTTGGCCTTCTTAAATTTAAAATTAATTTATAT
>JABSPN010000576.1 GCA_013214425.1 Flavobacteriaceae bacterium
GATGAATTAGTAGCTTTTTTGATGTCTTCAGCGACTTTAATCAGAGATTCAATGTCAGCCAAAAGAGCATTAGCGCGAGCAAGGGTAAATTTGTCTTCTAATAACAATTGAAACGATTTTTTAAACTCATCTGAAGCTTGAGCAGCATTCTTTAAAGCTTCGACAGAAATAGTCATCGTGCGAATATTGCGCCGTTGTTCTATCCAAGCATCAGGATCACTGATAGGTTCAGGAGCGGTATAAAGTGGTAAAGTCGTGCGAGCATCCTTATTATCTTGAATAATTTGCAAGTTCTTTTCTATTTGGTTAGTAAGAAGTTTAAGAACCAAATCTTGAAGAATAAGTTCTCGATAAATGGCTTCTTTTCTTTCTTGTAATTCCTCTCTTAATGCACCTTCAATTTTTTGACTCAAAATAATCTCAGGAATTTGAGATAAGGCTGTCCCCGCTTCATTAGAAATTAGAGAAGTTCCTTGAATTTTAGTCCCTACACTATTTAACTGTGTAAAAATTCTTTCAGTGACTTGTTGGGCCTGTTCAGGAGCATTAGAAGTAGCTAGATTTTCCAGTGCTAAAAAATAGCGTTTCAATAAATCTGTATGTACACGCATTCTTGCGATTAACTCCAGCCATTGTTTATCATTTGTTGTGATTTGGTTATAAGTTTGAGTATCTAACGTGGGTTCACCCAAATCATCACGAAGTAAAATTTCTGAATTAGCATCGACAAAATAATTGCCAGATGTCACTAATAGACTATCAAGAGCTACAGCGTATTCTTGTCCTGCTGCGGAGAACTTTTGATATTCTTCGAGGGAAGCTCCACAGGCCAGCAGTGAAGTTCCCATGAGAGTAATAATTGACGTTCGTAGGGCAGATTTTATCTTCATCTACATCTGATGATTGAATTAAAACACCTAACATTATAATGACTCACTATTTAAAAATTTAACTAAACTGCTTAATTTTTGTTAAGAATAATAAAAACTACTTCAGACAAACTCTGACTAGATGGCACAAAATGTAGAATGAAAGTAAGGTTTCGGAAAAAATAGTATCTAATAGAAAATTGAATTATGGGCGATCGCAAAATATTAGCTAAAGTGGACACAGTCATTAAACGTTCTACCGAAGATAGTTTGAGACTTTCGGAATCGGAAAAGTTTGACCTTAAACAAGGAGAAGAATTAGACATTAATTGGTATCGTTCAGCGTCTAATAATCATTGGGAATTTGAATTAGAATCTCCTAAAAAGGGTTTCTTTAATTTGTTTGCCTACAGTCCTCATGTTGAAATAACCGGTATAAAAGGATTCAAAAATAAACTAAAAGAAATTGCCGAAATAAAAGGTATCAGCCCTAAAATGGCAGAACAGATCATTGAATATTTATGTTAAATCTACCCTATGCTCCGATGATTCTTGACGCGGATACGTCGAGGGCAGAACTTAGAACAATTGAATTTTTTAATCAGTAACTACAGTAAAGAAGTGAATTTTATCAGTTCTTTGATTTTTGTTTTTCTCTTTCCTTCTACATCCTCTCTTCCTCCATTTTCATCTTCATCTTCGCCCTCTCTTCTCCTTGACGCAGCAGCAGCAGCAGCAGCACCCTTTCCACTTACAGCCTCAACAGCGGCAGCGGCTGCGGTCGCCCCTATCACCCCACCGTTCGCTGAAGTCTCCACCTCTATCTCCATTATGTGAGCAGAGAGG
>JABSPN010000577.1 GCA_013214425.1 Flavobacteriaceae bacterium
ACATGTAAAAAAATAAAGCCAGCACACAACAAGGTGTAAAATGCATTAAAACACATTTTACACAAGACGTTATATACAATTATGAAACAAACTTGCTGCCTTCTAATAATATTCATTTCAAGTCTAACTTTTGGACAATCGGAATTTTGTATTCATGTAAAATCTGATGTTGAAATCGATACTGTGTCAGTTACTGGAATTAATTTATCTAGAAAATTCAAATCTGAATTAAAAAACGGAATTGCAAAAATCGAAATACCATCAAAATCATCTGACCAATATTCGATATATGTTGCAGGTAAGAGAATTGACGGTTGGTTTAACAAAGGTCAAATTGATATCTATATAGATTATACAGGAAATAAACTTTCCATTTCGAAAACCAAAAACACACCTATTTACGAAAGACAAGTAAAATACTATAAAGAATATAGGAGTTTCTTAAAGGATAAAACAAATGGAACAGATTTTATAAAAAATACTATTATCGAGAATGACCAAGACGCATTTGTTTTAGTACCAATAAATCACTACTTAAAGTTATATCAAAATGATAAAAGTAAATTAAGCTTCGTAGAAAAATTTTTAAATAAGCAACCATCATCAACTAAAAAACATACTATTTATTCAATGATTTTAAGTAGAATTGAAAAACTAAAATCTATGAATAAGATTGACCTTGAAAAATATTCTTTCATCACAACCGAAGGAAATAAAACAAAAGTCGAAATTAACTCAAATTCAAATTTTACAATTTTAGATTTTTGGTTTACTAGCTGTCCACCTTGTATTAAAGAGCATAACGAAATTTTAGCTAATCCTAATATGTTTAGTAATTTGAATGCAGAAATAATCGGAATTTCTACTGATAAAAAACAGGAGAAATGGATTAAGTATTTAGAAAAAAAGAATGTGAATTGGAAAAACTATCGAATTGATGAATCGAATTTAGATAAGGATTTAGGAATTTGGTCTTTCCCCACTTACATTATTCTGGATAAAGAAAGTAATGTCGTAGGAAGCTATTCGAATATTGAAGATACGATTAAAGCTCTGAAAAAATAACTGTTTACAATACCGTATAAAATTAATTGCTAGTTCTAAACTACTTATGAAAGTCCTCGCGGATTTTCTATCCGTGATTTATTTGCTAACTTTAGTATTTAAACCACGCAATAAACCATACACAGAGACGTTTAACCAATTGACGCAAAGATGACGTTAACTTGACGCAATTAATAATTATGAATCCATTATACATTTGCTGAAAACAATAAATACATTCAAAATGAAAACAAAAAGTTTAGCAAAAAAATTAAAAGAATTAAGGGTATTAAGAGGAATGTCTCAGGAATATTTAGCTGAGGAATAACGAGTAGGCCTAAGAACCATTCAAAGAATTGAAAACAATGAATCTAAGCCGGCAGGAGAAACGATTAAAAGAATTGCAAAAGCATGAGACGAGGGAGTAAATCAATTAGTTGATTCCAATTCTGCTTCTGAAACAACAGATTTAAAGGCAACGATAATTTTTCTAAAAAAGCAACTTTCAAAAACTAATTAAAAATTCAATGCGCAGTGTTGCATACGAACACATCGTTATGTGAATGCCGCGTATTCGTGCTAATTGGTTCGTTCGTTGTGAATTTGTCACCTTTTCGAGGTTACTTTTCTGTTTTGAAAATCGAGATGTGTATGTATGACACGTCAAACA
>JABSPN010000578.1 GCA_013214425.1 Flavobacteriaceae bacterium
CATGAGACAGCTCCGACACAACAAGCCGTTTACACTCGTATGGAAGTTGAAATAATACGGTTTAATGAATTACATCGCAAAAACTTATCCCCACCTACATTACAAGCATTTCGCCAAAGACTAAAAAAAGTACCGGCCTATAACAAAATGGTCATTAAACAAGGGCAGACTAAAACAAATAATTACTATCGTAAGATTGGTAAGCAATTGCCAACATCTCGAGTATTGGAACGAGTCGAAGCCGACCATACTCGATTGGATTTATTTGTTATAGATGAAGTACATCAAATTCCGCTTGGACGTCCGTATTTGACAGTACTTCATGATAATCATACAAAGAGTATCATTGGGTTTTATCTTGGGTTTGAACCTCCAAGCTTTTTAGCAATAGCAATGGCGTTAGAAAATGCCATATTACCTAAAGATTATGTAAAAGAACTCTACCCCAAAGTACAAAATAGTTGGCCATGCTCTGGACTTCCTGAAAACTTAATCGTAGATAACGGTGCTGAGTTTAACAGCTATGATTTCAAAATTTGCTGCAAAGAGTTAAATATCAAAGTCGGTAAAAATCCCGTCCGAAAGCCTTGGTTAAAAGCTTCTATTGAACGATTTTTTGGTACACTAAATAAAAATTTACTCTCACCCTTCCCAGGTAAAAGTTTCAGTAATATTTTTGAACGAGGCGACTATGACCCTCAAAAAAATGCAATTATATCGATAGATAGAATCATTGAGTTTGTACATATATGGTTAATCGATATATATCAAAGTAAACCGAATCAACTCGAAACCAATATACCGAATCTTAGTTGGTGCGATTCAATTAATGGCAGTCTTCCACCAAGACTCTATAAAGGCGGTCGTAATGACCTAAAATTTAACTTAAGTAAAAACCTAACTCGAAAATTAAACCGTAATGGGATCAAGATAGCCTCCACAATCCGCTATTCCAGCAAGCAGCTTTCCCTGTATTTTGGTCAAATAAGTAAAGCTAATGAAAGCTTTATGGTTAACATAAAATATAACCCTAGTTGTTTAAGTAAAATCTATGTCCTAGATGAGAGCAATAATACGTTTTTCAGTGTACCTGCGGTTGATTTAGAATACGCATCCTCAGTTTCTATGTGGCTACATCAACAATGCCTTAAATACGCAAGAAATTACATTAGACAGAACTATAACCACAATGATGTTATACGAGCATGGCGCGTTATATTTGATTTAACAGGCGAAGCTTTAAATGAAGCTGCACATCAAAAAAAACCTGAACTTGGAATCACTGAACGAGTTAAGTCTCAGCGTATTATTGAGCATTCAAATCGTAGTCATGATTTATACAACGGCGGCATAAGCAATAGCGCAGGTAGCAACTCAACAGAGATCAACTGGGATGTAGATACTGATACTGAAGGTTGGAGTATTTCAAGTGTCCAGAAGGATAAGACATGAGATCAATAATCGAATCACATAAAGCCATCAAAAAAATATTCATCAGTAACAAACAACTTGATGACATACTAAGTGATATCAAAGATTGCCGAGAAGAAAGTAATGGTGAAACAGAACCTGAATGCATGTTAGTTGTCGGAGATACAGGCTCAGGAAAAACAACTTTAATAGACAAGTACTTGTCTGAAAACCCAAGAACTGAAAATGAATCAGGTTCAATTATTCCTATCTTATTCACAACTCTACCACCTAACGC
>JABSPN010000579.1 GCA_013214425.1 Flavobacteriaceae bacterium
TACGGTTAGTTGTCCGGTAAAATATAAGTGCTTCACTTTTTTGCTTTTAAGTTTTGGTATTAAAAAAGCAGTTTGTAATAAAGTATTTGCCATACCATAGGCATTACCTATATAAGAGTTGTAATCATTGATAAAATCATTTACACAATATGATTCTTTAAAAATTATGTGGTCTTTAATATTTTGTTGTGTAAGTGTTTCAAATCGATCAATAATGATATCGAAGTATTTTTCTCTTTGGTTTTGTGTGTCTTCCAAATCTGGAGCCAGTGGAATCAAGAAAATTCCAGCTTCTTTACCTTCCGGAGCACTGTTTTTATCGGTTTTACTCGGAAAACTAGAATAGAATAATGGTTCACTTGGCCATTCTGGAGTATCATAAATTGATTCTGCATGTTTTTCAAAGTTAACATCAAAGAACAAGGTGTGATGTTCTACAGATTCTATTTTTTTGTCAAAGCCTACATAGAATAATAGCGAAGAAGGAGCAAAAGTTCTATTTTCCCAATAATCGTCAGAATATTGCCTAAACTTTTGTTTTAATAAGCTCTCAGTATGATGATAATCTGCTCCAGAGAGTACAATATCAGATTCAACGAATTTCGAATTGCCCTCTAGTCCTATAACTTCATTATGCTCAACCACGATTTGATTGACATTAGCATTGGTTTCAAAGGTAACACCTAGCTCTATAGCTAGATTTTGAATGCCTTTAATCACTTCATACATGCCACCTTTGGGGTGCCAGGTTCCTAATCCGAAGTCAGCAAAATTCATAAAATTGTAAAATGAAGGAGTGTTACTGGGTTTAGCACCTAAAAATAAAACCGGAAATTCCAATATAGAGATGAGCTTTGGGTTCTTAAATGCTTTTCTAACGTCTTTAGAAACTGTACTAAAGAATTGTTTAATTTTTAGCATTGTCTTTGGAGTGATTAACTCCAAAGGTGAAATCCCCGGTTTATAAACTAGATCTTTTATGGCAATATTGTAGTTTTTTTCTGCTTTTGCGATGAATTTTTTTAATTTTTTTGAACTTTCTGGTTCAATTTCATCGAAGGTAGCATATATTTTTTCAAGAGAATCCTCAATTGTAACATAATCGTCTACATCAAAGTAGACAGAATAGGCTGGTCCAAGTTTATCTAATGAATAGTAATCACTGGGTTTTTTATCAAAGTCAGAGAAAAACTTTTCAAAAACATCAGGCATCCAATACCAGGTTGGTCCCATGTCGAAGGTAAATCCGTCTTTTTTGAATTGTCTGGCTCTTCCTCCAATAGTGCTATTCTTTTCATAAACAGTTACACTGTATCCCATCTTGGCAAGATAACATGAAGCAGCTAGGGAAGAAAACCCAGAACCTATGATGCTAACAGATGTAATCATGAAGCTTTGTTTTTGTGTTTAGTTAATTGATTAATTTTTTTCATAAAACTCTCAATATTGGTAATGACATCAATATTTTTTGAAGTTTCAAAGCTTTCCAACTCAACAGCTTTTCTTCCCATTACCCATAAATTACAATTACAAAGGGATATTATTTCATCATATAGCTTATTGATGTAGTTTGTAATTTTGTCAGTAGAGGGTTTTACTGTAAAGTAAGTTACAAAATTAATCTTGTCATATATATTCTTTAGGTCTGATAAGTTATCAATGGGGATGCTTTGTCCTAAATAGATTGACTTTAGACCTTT
>JABSPN010000058.1:0-6101 GCA_013214425.1 Flavobacteriaceae bacterium
TCCAGCAGCAGGATATTGGTCGTCAGCAATATTTAAAATCTGTAAACTTGCAAATCCTGAGTTAGAGAAGTTAGGCGGTGTAAATCCTTGGATTGATACGTTTGCAGCAGGTTCACCATCTAACATAGCTTGTCTTTCCATCGCATAAATACGATCTCCAGCTGCCTGGTCAGATACATAGTATCCATCACTCCAAACTGAAAGCTTGTTATAATCGTTAATAGAACCAATTGTATATACATTCCATCCAGCAGTTAATGGGTTTGGTCCATCAGATACTGCTACCTGAGCTCCACCTCCTAAAAATGATAATACCCATCTTCCCGGAGTTGGGTTAGCTGCTGAAGTTGCCACTGGATCATAAGATACAGTAAGGTCACAACATCCAGCTGAAGGGAAAATAGATGGATTAGGGTTAGTTTGTCCTAATAATTGCGTACCATCTTTGTCATAAATTGCATATCCAGTATTGAATACTACAAATACGTGATCAGGTCCAACTGCTAAAGCTGGATCTGTTGGCATAGAATTTGAAAAAGCAGCATCCCATACTAAATCTGGAGTTCTTCCAGGAACTTTTCCTTCTAATTTGTGTCTGTTTTGTGATAAGATATCAGCTTGCATTCCTTTACCAGGAACAATCTCCGCCTTATTGTGATGTACCCTACCATCTTCCATTTCGGCCTCTTTGGTAGTAGATGGAGTCAGCTCATTTATTCTAGATGCTAAAGAAGGCACATAGGTGTGAGTTGTAGCTGTACCAACATAGGTAGGCCCCACCTTACCGTCTTGTTGTTGTGCATTTAATCCCAATGTCGTACACAATAGTACGGCAAGGAAATAATAAGTAATTTTCATTTCTATAAATTTAAGTTTAAACAGTTAACATTTATTAATTTCAAATATACGAGTTTTTTCATGAAATAAACAAGGTTATACACAATTGATTGCTAGTTATTTGTACAATACTTACCCTATAAATGTTATAGACTTTGACCTGTTTTGTGTGAAATTTTTGATGATATCGTAATAAAGTGAATTGATTTTTAACAAAATCTAAATTGAAAGTTGATGATAAAACAATATTAATCTATGTTAATTTTCTCAGAGATTTAATTCAAATATGAGATAGTAATTAGAAGTTTACAATGAACAATTACCATTTCCAATCTCTTGTCCTGAAGGATTATATGCATTATTACTAATCGTGACGTTTCCTGTTACCGAACCAGCAGCGAATAATGTAGTTAAAGCACATAAATCAGATAATTGCGCATTATTATTTATAAAAACATCGTCATTAACTGTAGTCAGATTATTGACACCGTCAAGCGAGGTTAAGGCAGCATTGTCTCTAACATTTAGCCATGAATTGGTTGTTGTAATGTTTTCTAATCCAAGTAAAGAATTTAAAGCAGGATTTTCCGCAATCACGATGCCACCAGTCTGACTGGTTATGTTAGTCAGGTTATTGAGTCCTTGTATTGAAGTTAATGTTGTATTTCCTTTTATGAATAAATGTCCAGCTGAAGATAAATTACTTAAACCTGCTAATGAGCTTAAATCTGGATTGTCATAAATAAGTATGCTACCTGTTATAGTTACCAAATTGACTAATGGAGTTAGGCTAGTAATAGGATCTGCAGTAATAGGATCTTGATTGATAGAAAAATTACCTGTTACTGAAGTATAGCATTGAGCGCCGAAATCATTTACTTCTTGTTGTGTTGTTAAGGTAGTATTTCCGGAGAAAGCTCCGCCATTACAAGTAGTAGTAAAGGAAAAAGGGCCTGCCCACTGACTTAAACCATCTGTTCCACAATCAATCCTAACATACACATCATAACTTGTAGTCGCATCAAGTCCATTAATAGTAAATGGATTGTCTGTTGTATTGATTAAAGTACCACTACTCTGAATAAAACCACTAGGGCCATATTCAATTCTAAAGTTTGAAGCGGTGCTTGTCCAGGAGACCTTAGCGGAGAAACCTGTTACATCACTTACTATTACATTGGTTGGGTTAGCGCAATTGGAAGTAGGTGCATTAGAATCGTCGCTACTACAAGCGATAAATAGACTAAAAATGAATAGTAAAGCAATTTTTTTCATAAGAATCGTAAAAAAGTTAGGACAAGTTGGGTAAAAATTTACGGAAATGCAAACTAGTATATAAAAGGCATAAAAATTTTGCTATCAAAATGACGCAACCAAAACGAAATTAACGTATCTTTCTAATGAAATTAAATCAAAAAACTATTACTATGAAACAACTAACTAAACTATCTGTATTACTATTGTTAATTTTGTTATGCTCTTGTGAGCCTTCAGATGATTCACCTCAAGAAGTACAACAAGATCCGCAACCTTATAATGATGCGAGTTTGAAAGAAGTGATTACCCTTGCTACAAATGGAGGTAATCCATTAGGCTTTTCGACAACTTTTTATGACGATGGAAGGCCATTAGATCAGGATTACCATAGTTTTGAGTACGACAGTAATAATATGCTGTCAAGATATATTCGCACTGGAGGTTTTGGAGCTCAATTACCTACAGATTTTCATTATAGTGGAACGCTATTAACTGAAGAGGTGAAAATTTATCAAGGATGTGATGATGGCCACTACCCGAAAACAAGTACAATAGTTTATGATGGAAATATAGTTGAAAAAAATATAATTTCTGAATCTTGCAATGGAGGCTTAAGTAACAGTAAAATAATTGAGATTTACGAAACAGATCAATATAAACGTTTATTGTCAAGAGAGTTTAATAATCAAATAACAGGAGCTAGTACAGGAGATAAACGATATGTTTACGACTATGATATCGATAATAGACTAATTAGGTGTACAGAACTGCATTTTGACGATACAATTAATGATTTTAATTTATTTGCTCTTCATGAAATTGAATACGATGATAAGAACAATGCTTTTTTTAAATTAGGGCAGCAAAACAGATTGGTTTATTCTGATGTTCGATTTTTCTTTGAAAGATCACATACAAGTGCAATGCGACATTTTGAGAAAATCATGAATAGTAGTATTAATAATCCGATTCGAGTAATTAGAACATTTGCTGATACGAATCAAAGTTATATTCTTAGCGAAATAGTATATGAATATGATGATAACGATTATCCTATTGATCGTAAAGATTATTTGCCGGGACATTCAACTACAATACCGTATACTCATTTTACTTACGAATATTATTAATCACTAATCAACTAATATATTAATGAAACCAATATTTTTTTATTCAGTAATATGTCTATTGTGTATAGGACTTGTGTCCTGCGAATCTGATGATAATGAAACAACTACAGTCACTCTTAATTTACATAAAGTTACGTCTATGCAATTTTCAAATGGTAGTGGTGGCGAGGTATTACATAGCCAAACAGGCTTACCCATAGCTGAGCCTTTCCATCAATTTGATTATGATAGCCAAGAAAGGTTGATAAAAGTTTCATATCCAGGAGGCTTCGGTACTTTTACTCACACGTATACCTATGATGATAATTCGGGAAGATTAACTTTTGTAGAAGCCTGTGATATGACAGGGGGGTTAGACCAAATTTATTGCCGAGGAATTAATGTCTTTTATGATGGAAACGTTATAGAATACCATAATTTTGATCTATCTACTAATAATGTATATGGCATAGATCGCTATATTTATTCAGACAATTCGCATAGAACTTTATTACAAAAAGAGTTTTTCGTTCAAGGAGAAATTGACGAGCGATTTATTTATACTTATGATAGTGATGGGAATATGACAGTAATGGATAAGTATTTTCGTAATCAAAATGATGGAATTGTATATCATACAAGAAGATATGAGTTTACCTATGATAATATGAGAAACCCTTTTAATTCCTATGCTAATTTATATAATTCTGAAGTATATGGTAGATTACATTTTATCTATAACTATTTTTGGAATTATGATTTTGAATTACCAGGAAGAATTTGTCCAAACAATATTGTGGAATTTAAAGTAATTACTATGAGTAGTGGGAATGAAGTAAATAGGAAGTTTAACTATGAATACAATGCAGATAATTACCCCGTCACAAGAAATTTTGAAGATGAATCTGGAAATATTTATGATGAAATTTCCTTTGAGTACTACTAAAACAACTTTTTAATTCCAGTCGCTAAAACATCGGAAGCTTCCTTATGAAAACGGAACCAAAGTTCTGGTTCTACCAATTCTATTTCTGCTAATGAAAGTTTTCCATCGTTGTCTTCAATGATGTCAACACGGGCATAAACGGGATTGGTTTTACAAGCTTTGATGGTGGCTTCAGCAAAATCTATTTCTTCCTGAGTAGGAGCGTAGTGATGTACGCTTCCACCATGATCATCCTGAATTCTAAATTCTCCTGATTTGGCAGTTTTTAAAACAGCATGTGTGTATTTTCCGTCTAAAACCATTAGAGAGATTTCACCTTTTTCAATGATGCGTTTTAAAAAGGGTTGCAACATCATGGCTTCTGTTTGGATTAATTCCTGAAAACGCGCTTCGTATTCCTGATAGTTTTCCGAAGAAATTTTATAGGTATCTCTTCCGCCAGCAGAAACACAAGGTTTTAAGACACAGGTTTCCCAATTGGTTTCAGCAAGTAATGCTGATAATGTAATCGATTCTCCGATTTCAACAAATCGGGTAGGAGCGATGTGTACTCCGTTATCTGATAAATCTTTTAGGTAGTGCTTGTCTATATTCCAACGAATCACTTCCGCAGGATTTAATAAAGTAGTTTGCGTACTCACATGATCTAACCAATTCGAAAACTCTTCAAAACGATCTTGATAATCCCAGGTAGTTCTAATAAGCGCATATTGAGTTGTCGACCAATCAAAATCAGGATCATCCCAGGATAAACGTTGTACTTTAAGTCCTTGATTTTCCAATGCTGTTTGTAATAAACCATCTTCTAGTAAAATATTATCTACAAAGGAGTTTTTTTCAGTCGGATTAATATAATCGGCTTGTGTAAGAATTACGATATCTGTCATGCGACTAAATTAAAATGTTTTCAGGATTTCCTTAATATTTTTAATCAAAGTTTCTGCATTTTCTTTATTGAAACAAAGTGGAGGTTTTATTTTAAGGACATTGTCATAAGGCCCATCAGTAGAAACCAGAATATAACGTTCTCGTAAACCGTTCGCAATGGCTTTGGCAAAGGCGGTTCCGGGTTGTCCCTCATGGTCGAGGATTTCAACACCTAAGAACAAGCCATTTCCTCTTATGTCGGCAATAATAGGAAACTCTTTTTGAAGCTCTTTAAAAAGTGCGATCAGGTGTGCTCCCGTTTCTTTAGCATTTTGCTGTAGGTTTTCCTCCTGAATAGTTTCCAGTACAGCTTTTCCTATAGCACAGGAAACAGGATTTCCTCCAAATGAAGAGAAGAATTCCATACCATTATCAAATGAAGCTGCAATTTCTTCAGTAGTCACAACAGCTGCTAACGGATGTCCATTTCCCATAGGTTTCCCCAGAATCACAATATCTGGAATGACTTCCTGCATTTCATATCCCCAGAAATAGTCTCCTAACCTTCCAAAACCTACTTGTACTTCATCTGAAATGCAAACACCTCCTTGTTTTCTGATTTCAGGATAAACGTTTTTTAAATAATCTTTTGCTAATGGTACTTGTCCGCCACAACCTACAATGGGTTCAGCGATAAAACAAGCCATTTCATTTTTGTGTGTTGCTATTTTTTTGATGGTTTGTTCAGCATACTGTTTTCCGGCAGTTCCATCGTTTTGTTTGAATTCGCCATTGAATGTATCAGGCAAAACCGATTCAATAATGTATTCACTCTTGCCTTTTCCTCCTTTATGATTGTATTTATAATGACTGATGTCTATTCCCATTCGGGTGTTTCCGTGGTAACCATGCTCTACAACCATGATTCCTTTTTTGTTGGTATGCGTTAGGGCAATTCTAATAGCAAGGTCACTGGCGGCACTTCCGGAGTTGACAAAGAACACGCGGTTTAATTGCTCCGGAAATTTTTTCAGGAGTAATTCAGCATAGTCATTTAATTCATCATAGAGATAACGAGTATTCGT
>JABSPN010000058.1:6111-11281 GCA_013214425.1 Flavobacteriaceae bacterium
TAACCGGGCATAGGTTTGTTGTCCAGCTTTGATCACTTTGGGATGTGAATGCCCAACGATCATGATATTGTTATAAGCATCTAAATAAGTGTTTCCCTGCGCATCGTACATGTATTGCAAAGCAGAACGTGTCATTTCAATAGGCTGTTTATAGCTTAGCGATAATGCTTTAGACACATGTCGATGTCTTTTTGCTAATGATTCCTGTTCATCTGTTTTGAGTTTAGAAGGGTAACCACAAGCTCTTCTAAAACAGTCTTCAGCTTTTAAAGGATTTATAGTAATCCATTTTCTCAATAAATCCCAGGCAGGTTTTTCACTGATGGTAATGTATTCCGAATCTGGTTTTTCCTGCTTACTTTTTGCGGAATTACAGACGCTGGTACATAAACGAGCTGCGATTAAATAATACAGTATTTCGAGTTCTTGCTCTTCAGGTTTGCTTAGGGCGGAATAAGTTGTTACTATTGGATTAATCCATGCTAAGGGATCCTCTTTTTCCATCAGGCAATAACTTAAGGCTATCGCCAGGTCATTGATGAGGTAGGAATAGCACAGATCTCCAAAATCAATAATTCCAGTTGCTTTTCCATTATGAGTTAATACATTCCAGTGATTAAAATCTGAATGAATAATGCATTTTCTTAATTTGTGCTGAATGGGTAAAACTTGCTCTTCAAACTGATGAAAGAAATAAGCTGCCAATGTTTGATCAGCTTGGTTGTCGATATGGTTCAGATATTCTTTGTTGTTGAGAAAATATTGAATATCCCAATTTAACTCACGTGCAGCAATGTCATTGTCTTTCTTTGTTAGCATCAATTGATTCATTGACCCTAAAAAAGCACCGATCGATTCTAAACATTCAGGAGTATGAGAAATATCACCCAAAAACTCACCTTCAACAAAACTGAGTAGTCGATTAATTTTCCCGTCAATAATCACTAATTCTTTTCCGGAAATACTTTTGATAGGAGTAGGGAAGTGGTAGTTTAATTTTGAAAACTGGATGATGATTCGATTTTCTGCAAGAACATCTTTATAAATAGCCTCAGTGTATTGATATTGTTTGAGCACATAGCGTCCAGTTGAAGTTTTGATTCCAAAATTTGTACTGTCGTACCCTTCGAGCGATTCATATTCAGTAACATTCAGGTTGTAGTGATCTTTGATTAAATCAGAAATAGTCATGTTGCCAGAATTAAAAGAATCAAATGTATTTGATTCTTTTAATTTGACACAGAAAAAACCTGCTTTAATTTATAAAAGATAATATAAAGAAGTTCGAATTACAATAGTATGACTATGGCTAATTAATAAACGGATCAGACCATTTCTGATTGGTATCAACATCTGTGCCAGACAAAGTCTCTAAAAATGCAATGACCTGAGTTCTTTCTTGCTGAGATAGCTGAAGGTTTTGAATAGCTGGGCCATTAGGTCCTGGAGGGCCTGTTAACCTAGGATCTAGGTTTGCATTAGCAACAATCCCATTATTATAGTGATTTAAAATAGCATTTCGATTAGATGAAATTGCTGAGTGCATCGTAGCTCCGTTAGCATCACCATTTGGTTTTACTAGATCTCTTAAGGTAGGAGAATGCGTCAGGGTTAGATCTTCATTAGCACTGTTTATAAGATCAATAACACCATTGTTTAATGAATTAGGGTCGATATCAAATTCTGGAGCTACATGACATGTATTACATCCAATACCTCCACCAATTCTATTTCCATTTGGATCAAAATCTGGGGGAGTCATAAACAACATTTTCCCGTATTCTCATCAATAGTGAAATTAGAAAAGGGTTGTATGTCTTCATTTACCTCAGCTCTGCCCGTATCATATTTTGAGTCAAAAAACTGAGTACTTCTTATGAATTGTGCCATGACATTTTGCATACGCTGCTCAGTAATTGAAGCATTGTCACAGACCATGGTGAATAATTCAAGATAATATTCAAGATCATTCATTTTAATTATAAGGTCATTAAAATCTGCATCTCCATTTGTGTCACTGAAGCCCATTTCAGTATGATCTTGAATAGGCATGGTGGTTTGTTCTTCTAAGCTACGTGCTCTTTCATCCCAGAAAAAACGAGATTCATCAGCAAATCTTTAGTTTATCAATCTTTTAGAGTGTCGACCTGTTTGCCTGTTTACTCCAGTACTAGTAGCGTTTAAATCACTAAAAGCATTGGCTTGTTGATAGCAACTGGCACAAGAAACTGTATTATTTAAAGAAAGCGCTACATCATAAAATAAGATTTGACCTAAGGTTGCGCCCAAATCAGATATTTGATTAGTAGTGGTATGGTCATCTGTAATATAATCAGAGTTGTCGTTATCATTTCCGTCTCCATTGTTGTCTCCTGAATTATCACCAGAGTTATTATTGTTTGCCCCAGAAACAGCATCATCTTCATTACACGAAATAGGGGTGAAGCTAACAAGTAGCAATTGCATAAATGAATTCTTCATACGAGTCGTTATTTTAAGTAGTATATAGCTAATACACGCGAAGTTTATTTTGCCCTATCAAAAAAGCCTATCTTTTTTGATAGGCTTCATTTTTAATGTTATAAAGACTGAATTAAATCAATTCAGGGTAGTCATTCGGATTGGTTTCGTGCATGATCTCATACACTTTTTCAAAGATATCTTCTGCTGAAGGTTTTGAAAAATAATCTCCATCAGATCCATAAGCAGGTCTATGTGATTTAGCTGCTAGAGTTTGTGGTTTGCTATCTAAATATTGATATGCATTCTGACCTTCAACAATTTCTTGTAAAATATAAGCTGATGCCCCACCAGGAACGTCTTCGTCAACCACTAATAGGCGATTCGTTTTCTTAACACTTTCTACAATATCATGATTCAAATCGAACGGTAATAAAGATTGAATGTCGATCACTTCAGCATCAATACCAACTTGTAATAATTCTTTAGCCACCTCTTCAACAATTCTTAGAGTAGAACCATACGATACTAAAGTAATATCGCTACCTTCTTTTACTGTTTCTACCAAACCTAAAGGTGTTCTGAATTCTCCAAGATTAGTAGGCATTTTTTCTTTTAAACGATATCCATTTAAACATTCAACAATAAGTGCAGGTTCGTCACTTGCCAGTAGCGTATTGTAGAACCCAGCAGCTTTTGTCATATTTCTTGGAACAAGAATATGAATTCCTCTTAACAAGTGAATTAATCCACCCATTTGTGATCCAGAATGCCAAATACCTTCTAATCGATGTCCTCTTGTTCTGACAATTAAAGGAGCTTTTTGCTTTCCTTTAGTTCTGTAATGAACAGTTGCCAAATCATCACTCATAATTTGAAGCGCGTATAAGATATAATCAAGGTATTGGATTTCTGCGATTGGTCGCAACCCTCTCATAGCCATTCCAATTCCCTGACCTAAGATAGTTGCTTCTCTAATACCAGCATCAGAAACACGTAATTCACCATATTTCTCTTGTAAGCCTTCTAATCCTTGATTTACATCACCAATATTACCAGAATCTTCTCCAAAAACTAAGGCTTCAGGATATTTTGTAAAAATTGCATCGAAGTTGTCTCTTAATACGACTCTTCCATCAACCATTTCTGCATCTGCATTATAGATAGGTTCAATTTCTTCAATATTCTGAGCTTTATTTGGGTTCTCTGAGTGCAAATGAGAACTGTATTTAGGTTGGATCGCCTTCATATAATTTTGGATCCATAATTTTAAATTCTCTTTTGCTTCAGAAGATTCATTAATGACATAGCGTAATGATTTTCTCGCCGATGAAAGAATTTCTTTTCTGATCGGTTCACTATGCGAAGCTAATTCAGAAGCAATTTTTTCAATAAATGTTTTATTTGAACTAGAAGCAGCTAATGCATTAATTAATTGTAATGCTTCAGTTTGTTCTTTTACTATAGGTTGTATAAAATCGTTCCAAGCGGCTTTTTTGCCATCACGAACTTGTTTTTTGATATCTTTTTCGATTGCTTTAGCATCTTCTTCAGTGATAATTCCGTTTTCGATCATCCACTTTTTCATTTGAGCAACACAATCGTATTCAGCTTCCCATTCTAATCTTTCTTTAGATTTATAGCGTTCATGAGAACCAGAAGTAGAATGCCCTTGAGGTTGTGTTAATTCTTTTACATGAATTAGAACCGGACAGTGATCTTTTCTTGCGATAGAGGCTGCTCTTTCATATACATCAATTAGGTTTGGATAATCCCAACCGTTAACGGTGAAAATTTCATAACCATTAGTTCCTTCTTCTCTTTGGAACCCTTTTAATATTTCAGAAATATTTTCTTTGGTTGTTTGGTGTTTGGCATGTACAGAGATTCCATATTCATCATCCCAGATACTCATTACCATTGGAACCTGAAGTACACCAGCGGCGTTAATTGTTTCAAAAAACAATCCTTCGCTGGTACTGGCATTTCCAATTGTTCCCCAGGCAATTTCATCACCATTTACTGAGAAATTGCTCGTGTCGATTCCATCAACATTTCTATAAATTTTTGAGGCTTGTGCTAAACCTAACAAACGAGGCATTTGGCCTGCAGTTGGGGAAATATCGGCACTAGAATTCTTTTGTTGCGTTAAATTTTTCCAGCTTCCGTCTTCATTCAAACTATGCGTAGCGAAATGTCCTCCCATTTGACGTCCTGCCGACATTGGCTCTACCTCAATATCAGTATGTGCATAAAGTCCCGCGAAAAACTGTTGAATGTTTAATTCGCCTATAGCCATCATAAAGGTTTGATCTCTATAGTATCCAGATCTGAAATCACCATTTTTAAAAGCTTTTGCCAAGGCTAATTGAGGTACTTCTTTTCCGTCACCAAAAATTCCAAATTTTGCTTTTCCAGTTAGCACCTCTCTTCTGCCTAAATAAGATGTTTCCCTGCTCATATAAGCCAAACGATAATCTTTTAGTATCTCTTCCTTATTTAGGCTATATTTTTTTAAAAATTTGTCTAACGTCAATGATTTTTATATTTAATTCGAACAAATTTAAATAATCACAAGTTAATTGACTACCAAAATATTTTGGAATAGTTTTGGCGGTCAACATAATTCAAGTAATAAATATATTCAAGATGAAAACAAAAAAAATATTAATTCTTTTTATTTCGATGATTTCTTTGTCATCAATATCCC
>JABSPN010000580.1 GCA_013214425.1 Flavobacteriaceae bacterium
GAGCCATCTAGACTACCTTGATTAGCAACTGTCCCCGAGCCAATTATAGTTCCGGCCATTAGTGAACGAGTTTTTGCAGCGTGAGAAATTAATTGCCCAAAGTCAAAAGTCATATCGATTCCTGCATTTGGGTAGCCAATTACTTTACCATTTAACGTTGATTCTAACGGTAAATGAAGCTTCCCATTTTTCCAGTCACCATCTAATTCATCTGGTGTAACTACAACTGGTGCAAAAGTTGTCCAAGGTTTGGATTGGTAAAATCCAAATTGCTTTGATAGTTCGTTTGATATTAAATTTCTTAAAGAAACATCATTGATAATGGTTATCAATTTAATGTGATTTAAAGCATTTTGTGAATTTACTCCTGCTGGGACGTCATCAGTAATTACTGCCACTTCAGATTCAAAATCAATACCCCAATCTTCATTTTCAATTTCTATATCATCATTAGCTCCAATAAAAGCATCAGAAGCTCCCATATACATTAATGGGTCAGTCCAAAAGGTTTTAGGTAGTTCAGCATTTCGAGCTCTACGTACAAGCTCTACGTGCGTAACATAAGCACTTCCGTCTGCCCAATGATAAGCTCTAGGAATTGGAGCTATAACTCTAATGGAAGCAAAATCAATTGTATTAGACAGTCTATTTGAGTTTAACTCTTCATAAACGTTTTGTAATTTACTTTCCAAATCACCCCAATTATCTATTGCGAATTGCATAGTTTCGGCAATTTCGGTAACCTTCACTGCTTTTGTTAATTCCTTGTTTACAACAACTAATTGACCGTCTCTAGTCTTGTTGTCAATTGAAGCTAATTTCATTTAATTTCTATATTTAGTATTTTTTTAATGTTCCCCAAAGGTTTCGTATAACCGTCAGTTATAGGATTAAATTTAATAATTTTCGGTTTGGCAAAGACTTTAGGATTTTTGCTTGGATTCGGACGTAGTCGAATCCGCTATAATTACGGTTATACCTTGTTAAAATTTTTTTAATAATATTCAATGTCTCTAGTGTAGACAAAAATGTTATTATGTTTTTTGTCATATTCGACTTTTTCTATCCAATTATCATATTGATCATATTTATACTCAAATTCTTTAATTATCTCCAGATTTCCATTTAAATCAGATTTAGATTTTTTAATAGTATTCCCTTTTGAGTCATTTTCATAGATTTTTATTTCTATACTTTTACCTTTATAGATTTCTATTATCTTATGAACATTTACAGTTTTCCAATTAGGGTATTTATATAATCTTATCACGTTTGGAGCTCTTTCAGGTTCGGAATTATCATGCTCCATATAGGTTAATCTTTCATTTCTGTCGTAGGTTTCAAAGATCCTGTATGTTGGGTCGGGATACTCGTTATAATTGAAAAAAGTTGTGAAATGATTGACCTCAATATCTTGACCATAACTTCCCATTCTCCTGTATTTAATTATAGTCGAGTCAAGTAGTAATTGTTTCGAATTAAATGTTTTGTAAGATATTTCACGATAGCGACGTCCTATATATGAAGGTTTTTGTGTGTGTATAGAATCCTCCAGAAAATCATATTTCTCATAGAAATATATTTTGGTTTGAATACGGTTTTCTGTAGGCTCAAAATAACTGTCATCATTTGTAAAAGGAGCATCATTATAATATTCAGTTATTAATTTGTTTAATCTGTTGTTTTCATTGTAGTTAT
>JABSPN010000581.1 GCA_013214425.1 Flavobacteriaceae bacterium
ACGCCTTTGCGAGAGCCAGCTTAGATTTATGGTTGTTCTCAATTTCAGAAACCTGGCGATATAATTTAGCTTCATTCTCTTGGGGGCCAGATATTCAATTTGGAGTAGAATTCCCAATCAATTATAGAGAAGGAGAACCATTCGATATGTCATTTGATGATATTAGAGTGATTTACCCAGAATTAGATGTTGGTAATATGATGCAAGATATAGCAAGAGATAAAAAAGATGATATTTTTTAAAATAATAATACGATGAATACCCAAATAGAAGAATTAAATAATGAAGGTGTTAAGTTTTTTTTAGCAGGTAAATTTAAAGATGCTAAAAAGAAGTATGAAGAAGCTTTAAAAATGAATCCCGAATATGCCACAACATTGAATAATATAGGAATGTGTTTTTTACAAGAAAGGGACTATGTAAAAGCTCAAAAGTATTTTACGAATGCTATCAATAAAAAAGAAACGGCTACTTATGTGCTTAATTTAGGACATGCTTTAGCAAATCAAGGTTTATTAAAAGAGGCTGAAGAAAATTATATAAAGAGTATCCAGCTCAATTCAAATTCAATAATGGCGTTTAAGAGTTTAGGTTCATTATACCAAAAACAACAACGTTTTCCTGAATCGATCAAGGTATGGGAACAAGTGATTAGAAATTTAAGTGCCGATAGTATTTTCAAAATAGAACTTGCTAAAGATTTGATTCAGCTTTCCGAATACCAAAATGCATTAGCAGTACTTTTTGAAGCTGAAAAATATGAGAAGAATAGAGCCATAACATGGTATTATATGGCTTTAGTACATTTTCATTTGAAGAATTTTGGTTTGGCAGAAAAAACAATCAATAGAAGTATAGGCTTAGAACCAGAAAATCTAAAATTCAGAGCCTTGTTGGCAGTAATTTACTTAGGTTTTTCAGATATCACAAATGCGATTAAACAATGGGACTATATTTTAAAATTTGATGAAAATAATTTAAAAATTAGAATAGATAAAGCAGTTGCATTATTGTCTAATGGTTTTAGAGATGAGGCTTTGTCAGAATTAAAAGTAGTTCTTAATAAGGAAGCTAATCATCCAAAAGCATTATTTTATAAAGCATTAACATTGTTAGAAATAAATAAAAAGGATAAGGAGGCGATTCAATTATTGAAGGATTTAGCAGATGAGACAACAGAATTTTCTAAAGTTGCTCAAGATTTTTTAACTCAATTAAAATAAAGGAATAAGTTATGTGGAATACAGATATTAAAGATTTAGAGGAATTGAAAAGTATCTTAATTCAAGCTGTTGAATTTAATACTGAAGATGGTTATTCATTTAATGATGTTAAACTCAAAATGAGTTTTGATCAAGTTAAAGAGATTTTAGGTGAGCCTGATGTTTTGAATGAGGAAAGTGATCAACAGCAAACTATGGAATATAATAGATTAATCGATCACCCTAAAGAAGGTAAAAGAGATCATCATAAATTGAACATTCTTTTTTGGGCATTTAATAGAGAACCGTTTGATATTATTAAAATCCACTTTGATTACTATAAGCAAGGTGAATATGCCACATCCTTTAAAGAGTTTGTAGACGAGTTAATTAGAGATATAGAAGATAAGCTTGGAGAACCCAGTAAAAAGAGTCTTCGAAATGGAAAAGAAGAAATTTCGTACAGAAGAGGAAAGAATAAGTTTTC
>JABSPN010000582.1 GCA_013214425.1 Flavobacteriaceae bacterium
GTTTCTGATTCTGGCAATAGCAGGGAATTCTGGCCCTAACACATTTGGCTTAAACAACATATCCAAGGATTTCCAAAACCACTGAGCTCCTTCACTAACCATGCTATAATCTCTATGTTTGAATGAAATTTTTATTAATCTATTCGTTGGTGGATATTTATAAATATGTCGCTGATCTAATTGCTCTTCATACATTTCCTCATAAGCATTGGTAGAAACCTGATGAAGAATCTTGTGGTAAGGGTTATAAGTTTGAATTAAAACTTTCCCTCTCTTCTTATACCTACCTGATCTTCCTGCTACCTGTTGCATCAATTGATAACTTCTTTCATGCGACCTGAAATCTGGAAAATTCAACATGGAGTCTGCATTCATAATGCCTACCAAACTCACATGCTTAAAGTCTAAACCTTTAGTTAACATTTGCGTACCTACAAGGATATCCAATTCCTGATTTTCAAAAGCGGAAATTATTTTTTTATATCCATGTTTTCCTCTGGTAGTATCTAAATCCATTCTCCCAACTTTAGCTTCGGGAAATAGTTGTTTTATTTCTTCTTCTATCTGTTCGGTACCAAAACCTTTGGTTGATAATTTATTGCTGCCACAAGAAATACAATTATGCTGCATCGCCATTTGATAACCACAATAATGACAACGTAATTGATTTTTGTACTGATGATAAGTCAAACTCACATCACAGTTAGGACATTGGGCTGCATTTCCACAGTCGTTACATTCCAAAATTGGGGAATACCCTCTCCTATTCTGGAATAGGATTACCTGTTCTTTTTCATCTAATGCCTCCTCAATAGCTTTTATTAAGGTATCGGAAAAATGCCCTTTCATCAACCTCTTTTTAAACTTCTCTTTGATATCAATTAAATTAATATCGGGAAGCAAAATATTTCCAAATCGCTCTTTTAATACAATAAGTCCATACTTGCCTTTCTTAGCATTAAAAAAACTTTCTATACTAGGAGTTGCACTACCCAATAAAACTTTAGCGCCGTGCAATTTAGCCAACACTATCGCAGCATCTCTTGCATGGTATCGCGGTGCAGGATCAAATTGTTTGAAAGAGGTTTCATGCTCTTCATCAACAACAATTAATCCTAAATTAGAAAATGGTAATAAAACGGAAGACCTCGCTCCTATTATAATTTGAGCTTTAGCTTTTTTTGCTAATAAATTATTCCAAACCTCCACTCTTTCATTGATCGAATATTTGGAATGGAAAACAGCAATCTTGTCTCCAAAATAGTTTTGTAATCTACTAATCAATTGGGTTGTTAAAGCAATTTCAGGCAATAAGTATAAGATTTGCTTTTCCTGATCTAAATAATCCTGAATTAGCTTAATGTATATTTCTGTTTTTCCTGAAGAGGTCACCCCATAAAACAAACTAACATCATTCTGAACAAATGATGACTTAATTGTCTCATAAGCTGTTTGTTGGGATTCAGATAGTTCTTTTTGTTCTTTAATTTCACCTTCAAAAGAGACCCTGTCTTCATTCAGAAAATATTCGTCTAAAACTCCTTTATCAATTAAAGTTTTAATAATAGCAGCAGATGCCTGACTCCTCTCTTTTAAATCTTTTACCCTGATATGCTTTTCATTAGATTTTAGCAGAAAAAGAGACAAAATCACATCACTTTGCTTTTTTGCTCTTGAAA
>JABSPN010000583.1 GCA_013214425.1 Flavobacteriaceae bacterium
AGGTGAATAAACATGGATCTATTGATGTTTTAATAATGGCTCTAAGGGATACGAAAAATCCCTTGCACTTTGTCACACAATTCTAATATTGGTTTGCCATATACTTTATTATGCATATTGAAAACTGTTCGAAGAGATGATTTTATACAGTGTTATTGATATTTTGGTGAAGGCAGTCTCGGTTTGTCAAAAAATAGTCAGGTTTATCTTGTGACTGAAAATTAATGTCAATATACTCAGATACATAGATAGAACTGTATGTAACTTACAAGACTAAATCAATAATTTACAGGACGACTCGTTCTCCCAGAAACTTTAATCAATAAATTTGAAGTACAGCCTTATTTTTCAATTGATTAGTTACCCTTTGTAGCGATAAATTAATTTGGAAAACCGAAACGTCCTACTATACAAACGTTGGACGTGGCAGTGGCCAAGTCCAACAAGCGATTTGAGCCTTGCAAAGAACGCAAAGCACAAATACTAAGGCGTTAGCCAGCAGGAGATGTTGTGGTATTTGAAGAGTTATTAAACTTCCCAGAAGATGTAATTGAACAATGGATTAAACCATATGCAGAGCTATCTGGTTGGCCACCGAAAGTTGGTATAGATGGCGTGCCGACTGATAGGTGGCGATATCTATTATCCCTTAAGCCTCTGTCATGGTGGCAAAGTGGTGAATGGGTAAAATGTAAAGGATCTCTATCAATTCATGACTTATCAGATGGTTCAAGAGATTCTATTGTAAAAATGGCACTTGCATACCTTACTGGAGCAAAAAATGAATATAGCATATCAATGTCTGATATGGGTGAACGACTAGATAAGATTTCTGAGTACTTACAGACTCATAAGAAGTTGCCTTGTAGTCCTATTTTGTATGAAGGTGTTGATGGGCTTAGCGTTGCAGATGGTAACCATCGTTTATGTATGCTTTATATTTTTCAAGGTTATTTTAAGCTTCCAATACCTGAGCAGATGCAAGTGTTGGTTGACAAAGAAATCGAATATTGGATCTATCGTCCAGTCCAAAATGTTGGCTAACAAGCACTTTAAACGGAACTTGTAGTTGGCTCCGTTTCGCTTCGTTACACATTTAACCAACTATTCTCGTCCGCTTAAGTGGGCGTTAAATGAATTATCTGAGGTAGTCACAAATATATGAGTAATGATTCGAATTCCGTAATGAAAACTATCGTAAGTGGTTCTGCGTGGTCTTTTATTGGCGTAATACTCGCTGCATCTTTTTTTTATTGGCAAGAATATCGAAATCCATTTGATTTTAGAATTGAGCTGATTGATGAATTTAAACTAATTGAAGTAAAGGAAAAAATAAGCGATTTAAAGGTTATTTATAAAAATGAGGATATTCTTGAAAACGAAAAAGAGATTAAAGTAATACGTTTTAGAATCAGTAACCTCGGAGATACAATTTTACAGACGTATTATGATCAACTTGAACCATTTGGAATTGATTTTGGCAAAGCAAAAGTTTTAAACGTTGAAACTATTAGCTCTAATTCTGATGATTTACGAAGAAAATTAATTAAAAACTTCCTTGCTGATCCAGAAAAAGACACTAGCCAAGTTCTCTTCTCAAAAGTAATTTTTGAAAGTGGTGATACGATTTTATTTAAGGTTACTCTATTACAGGTAGCAAGCGAAGAGCT
>JABSPN010000584.1 GCA_013214425.1 Flavobacteriaceae bacterium
TTCTAATTTAATGAATTGGCTGAATTTCTTTTTTAAACAAAATCCATTAAAATCATCTGTAAATACTTGGATCATATGACTTTCATCATCTTCTGTTTCAGTCATTACATTTTGAACTCTGTTTGACTTATGTTTAGACTGGTTAATACTTTTGAATTGTTGGTTTCTACCATATACGCAGTCATCAATCCCATTTTCTTCGCTTTTTTGAGATTTAATAAATTGTATAAATCCACTAGTTTTCATGGCTTCTAAATCTTTAAAAACAATATCGGGACATACAATATGATATGAATAATATGGTTTACCTCTTTTTTCACCAACTGAACCACTTATCGCCATTCTAGTTTCTTTTGGTAATACTTTCATTAATACTTCTTTTGCTTTATCCAATACATCAGCATTTTTACCATCTATATCTAAATATAATCTTCTAGGAGTATTTTCATCAATAGTTTCAAATAATGACCTATTCTTTTTAATTAATTTCATGTAGTTCGATCTTGATGTTTTACTAAACAAAAAAGCACCTTTATATTTTGAGTGAATTAATATTTCATGGTCTTCTGTATTAAGATATTTACTTAATAATTTTAATGGTGATACACAACCACATTTTTTTCTATCCTTACACGTGTGAACTTTTTTTAACCACATTATGCCCCATTTCTTAAATGAGGCAACTTTCGCAAAATCGGGGTCGTTTTTTAACATCTCTATATTATTACTAGATATTTTTTTTTCGGCAGAAAAACTTTTTGTTTTATTCTCAACTTTTCCTAAACTTTCCATTTATATATACTATATCATAATTCTTTAAACCATTTTAAAATATTAATTTAATATCAATAACTTAAAGGATTTGGGAAAGGGGGTAGTTTTACATTTTTACATATTTATAGTAATTATCTAAAAATGTGATTTGACCCCTTATTTTTTTCTAGGGAGAATTTTATTACCTTTAACGTAAGGTTTTTCCTTTCTATATCTCATAAAGTTCTTACCAGCATTAATAGCACTCTCTTTGGTCTTATAATTTACATTAACATATTGCTTTTTATGTAAATTATAGAGTTTAAATTTATCACCAACCTTTTTAACTTGATACGGCATTTATATTAGGTTGAGATATTAATTTTTCTGCTTTTTTCTTCGCATAATATCTTTTGGCTGCTTCTCTTCTTTTTTGTTTACCTCTTTCGCTCATATGATATTTTTTTAAGTATCCCTTCTGTTTATTATGTTGTGCGACTATTTTATTTATCGTTTCTTGATCCATGTCTATATTATATATACTATATAATAATTCTTTAAATTAATTATATTAACTACTTCACAAATGTAATATCATGTTCTAAATTCATCTTCCAACAATAATAAAAACAATCAAAACTAGCATTCATCGTTTTATCATTTCTTTTTCCGTCCTTGTATCGATCAAATTGTATCCTTTTCTTTGGTATAATTATTTGTATACGGTCTTCACAGTTTAAAAATATCCTCCTAAAATACTGTGTATTAATTTTAGATGATGGTAAAATTAGAATAAAGGGTTTATTTAATTTCTTTAATCTCTCCAATACCTCTCGGGCTTGGCTAAATGGAGGGTTGGAAATTACAATCTCACCTTTATCATGTGTATAAAAATCTATCTCTTCATGTATGGTCT
>JABSPN010000585.1 GCA_013214425.1 Flavobacteriaceae bacterium
TATGGCAATTGGGAATTTTACAACAGCTTCGGGGTTAAATGCTACTGCGATGGGATATTTCTCTAATGCTTCGGGAGATTCTTCTACTGCAATGGGACAAAGTACAACAGCTGGTTCTTTATTGAGTTTAGCTATTGGAAGGTATAATAATGGAGGCGGAGACCCATCGAATTGGATAGATACAGATCCACTTTTTGAAATAGGAAATGGAATAGATACTGCTAATAGGTCAAATGCTTTTACAGTATTAAAGAATGGAACTGTACTCGCTCCGACAATGAATTTAGCTGAAATTACTGACAGTAAAACATTGACAAATAAAGAATATGTAGACTATGTTGAACCAGAAATCGTATTAAATTTAGAATCAGGTTATGCTCATTATGGAGCTGCTTTTGGTCAGGCTACATTTTATAAAGATAGAGGACGTGTTTATGTATCAGGGACAATTTCTGGAAATACACTAGGAGTAATTGCATATCTGCCGCCCGGTTATCGTCCTACTAAAACAGAAATTTTTAACATGAATGTTCATGAGAACTTGGTAAGGATAGATATAGATCCAACTGGCGCTATTAGATTAGTCACAACGCCAATTTTTAATTGGTTTAGCTTGTCAGGAATTTCATTTAGAGCGAGTAATTAATTTCATAACAACATTATAATTCATAATTTTGCCACTATAATTACTTGTAGTGGCATTATTTATTAAACTATACGAAGACAATCCTAACCCGAAAGAAATTGAGAAGGCCGTAAAAGTTTTACGCAATGGCGGATTAGTAATTTATCCTACCGATACGGTTTACGGTTTAGGTTGTGATATTACGAATGTTAAAGCGCTAGAACGTATTGCTCGTATCAAAGGCGTAAAGCTGGAAAAGGCCCATTTTTCTTTTGTGTGTAATGACTTAAGTCATTTAAGTGATTTTGTGCAGCAGATAGACACACCAACGTTTAAAGTCTTGAAAAGGGCGTTGCCGGGGCCGTATACTTTTATTCTTCCCGGAAATAATACTTTGCCAAAAGTGTTTAAGAAAAAGAAAACTGTGGGAATTCGTGTGCCTGATAATACGATTGCCAGAACTTTAGTGGAACAATTAGGGAATCCAATTGTGTCAACTTCGATTCATGATGAAGATGACGTGATTGAGTACACCACTGATCCTGAATTGATCTTCGAAAAATGGCAAAATCATGTTGATTTGGTTATCGACGGAGGTTATGGAGACAATACAGCTTCAACAGTTATCGATTTTTCTTCAGGAGAAGCAGAAATTATTCGTGAAGGAAAAGGAAGTTTGGACGTCTTGTAATATCAAACCGAAAAATTTAAAACAGGGAATAATCTTTTTTAGATTCTTCGCTTTCACTCAGAATGACTTTTAATTATTAATTCATTCTTTCATTAAATCATTGTCTCATTCCCTTTACATAATAGTCCCAGACAATACTGCTTCTGCTGAAGTAATTTTTTTTATTCGGATTTGTTGTTCGTTTTTTTAACATCTTAGACATATTTCTGTAGAAACTAAAATGCCCTTTTAGAATAGCAAAAGTATGTAAAGGTTTTCCTTCGAATAAGAATTTGACTCCAGCAATACCATCAAGACAAAGGCGTGAAAAAATAAGGCCTAATCCTTTGTTTTTTGGCGCATTTTTAAGAA
>JABSPN010000586.1 GCA_013214425.1 Flavobacteriaceae bacterium
TAAAACCGTAAAAAGTGATGCAGGAATGCTGCATGTTTATATACATGCATTAAAATGTGCTTTTAGACTCAAAATAAAGCCTAATCTAGTATTTTAATACTGAAGTGTTTATTCTTTTCTTAAAACAAAAAGCCCCTTAAAAAGGAGCTTTTGAGTGATAATTTATCATTTTTTGCTGCTTGTGCAACGGTTACCATTGTTACCCAACGTTTTTTATCATTTCATTTATTCTTTTTTCCGCTTCCGCTTTTGTGATTCCACCGTAGTAATCTTTAACGAATGGATGGTCAAAATCTTCGTGAGGAAAAATTTCAGGTCTGTCATTTCCACTTTTTGTCATTACATCGCAAGGAATTGACATAGTGTCTCCATATTCTGGAATGTTGCTACATAACCAACCAAAATATCCAGTTTCGTGGTTTTCATTGTCAAAATTTGATTGGTAATCTAAATAGCTTTTCTCACTTAACGATACCCAAAGTCCGTAATCCAAGTTCTCACAAGTATCGTTCACTTTTTGAGTCAGTGTTACTCTTATAAATCGGTCAATTTGGTCTTCATAATGAATTTCACAAAAGTCAGAGTCCAATTTTCCAAGTTCGGACTTTTCTTGGTCAGAAAGGAAATCATAATTCGCTGGTGATTTAAATGTCAAAGCAGGCCATTGAGAATGGACTTTTCCACATTCAGAGCATTTAAATTCCGATGTTTTATTTTTCTTTCTTTTCCAGAACATTACTCGCTTGGTATTGTTACAAATCCAGTCCAAATCATTACCACATAAATCAAACAGAATATTGCAAAACCCTTAAAAAAAAGATTGAAAAATTTAAAAATACCAGGTGCTTTCTCAACTAACCCTGTATTATTTCTGATATGGAAATCTTTAAGTTTTCCAGTAATTATTGGTCCGATTATTCTAAAAAAGAAAAATCCGAAAATAAAAAATAATGAAAGTCCAATTTTAAATTTCAATTTCTACGGTTTTTTTGTCAAATGTTGGGTAACGGTTTGTATATGGATTGTTGCGTGGTTTAAGCACTAAATTTAGCAAATTAAACCCGAATAGAAAATAAGATAGGATTTTCGTGAGTAGACTCAAACTAGCAATAAATTATATACGGTGTTACCCAACGTTTTTTATTTCACTTTTTATTGTTTCAATCCAGTTTTTATCAGTCGGTTCAATAATAATTGCTTTAAAATTAAATCTTTTACTCTCAATCCCAACACCTTTTAAATCGTCAATATGTAAGTCAAAATCAAATGCTGGTGGAAATTTCGAAGAATTAATATTCCGAGATTTTAGAACTTTTTGATTTTCTGTCTGGTTTACAATTCGATTAACTTTTATTCCATAATATCTTAGAGTCCTTCTTATTTTTCCTTTTGTCCTAAATGATGTTGTATAGATATGAACTTTATGTCCTTCACGTTGCAAATAAGAAATTAATTCAGCTGTTCCTATACGTATTTCTTCAATACCAAGAAGTTTTGCTATTCCGTTCCTTTTCTCGGTTTCGAATTCTTTTCCATTTGGAATTAATGTACTATCGAGGTCAAAACTAATATTCATTTCATAATGTTGGGTAACGTTTCTGCTATTGTGAGTACGGGATTAAAAGTAGTGAATTTCCCTTTAATCAAATAG
>JABSPN010000587.1 GCA_013214425.1 Flavobacteriaceae bacterium
GCTGGAGCCTATTGCTTCTCAATGGCTTCAAATTACAATTCAAGATATAGACCTGCAGAAGTCATGATTATCGATGGCGAAGCGCATCTTATCAGAAAAAGAGAAACATTTGATGATTTGATTAAAAATCAAATTCCAGTCAATATAAAGATCAATACTGCTGTATTAAATCATAACTAATTCTAGTTTAGTTATTTTGTTGTGTGAAGACCATCTAATTTTTTTAGATGGTTTTTTTTATCTTTATATAAAACCTAAACATGCATAAAACTCTCTTTTGTTTAAGCTTAATCTTTTTTATTACTTCCTGTAAGAAAAAAGTAAAGGAAATCAAGCCAATAAGTGTTTTACAAGAAGTTGCCGCTTCTACAGATTCTATTTTAAATATTCCATTAAGCAATCCTGAAAAATATAAAATACAGATACTATTCTCCAGAGTTTATGAAAAGAAAGATGGCAGTATTCTTTTTGAAAAAGAAGACTTAGGCCTTAATAATTCCAATTATTTTTATCCTGCCAGTACTGTGAAATTGCCTATAGCGCTGTTGGCATTAGAAAAAATTCAGAAAAGCTCCTACTCCTATACAACTCCGTTTTTTGTTGAAGGAGATAGCATGACAACCACTATTAAAGATGAGATCAACAAGATTTTTGCCGTGAGTGATAATGAGGCCTTCAATCGATTGTTTGAATATTTAGGTACTGATTATATCAACAAACAACTTCAGGAGAAAAAATTAACTCCGTCCAGAATTTGTCATAGATTATCTGTTAACAATGCAGATGATCGCGTTTCAAAAGCTGTCATATTTACTAATGATGAGGACACTTTATTTAATAGTGGAACTCAAATAAATAATCAGGTACAACGATTGAATTTAAAAAATACTGAAATCGGCATCGCATATTACGATGATGAAGATTTGATAGAAGAACCTAAAAATTTTAATCAAAAGAATTACTATTCCTTAGTAGCCATGCATAAAACACTTCAGAAGTTATTTTATCCTGAAGCCTTTTCAGGAGAAGAAAATTTCAATCTAAACAATGAACATCTGGATTTTATTAAGCAATCAATGTCTGACTTACCCAGAACAATGGGTTATGATGAAGTGACCTATCACGATAGTTATGTCAAATTCTTTATCTATGGAGATCAAAAGGAACGCATTCCTGAGCATATCAAAATTTATAATAAAGTTGGAATGGCCTATGGCTTCTTAATTGACAACGCGTATATCCATGATGAACTCAATGACATCAAGTTCTTCTTAACCGCTACTATCTACGTGAATGAGAATAATACTTTGAATGATGACCATTACGAATATGATGAAATTGGTTTTCCATTTCTGGCTCGTTTAGGTAGGGCTGTATATGAGTATGAACTAAAAAAATAACTAGAGATTTTCTGTTAACGCATCAAAATTTGTATATTAATCCACTATCATTAAATACCTCAAATAATTATGAAAAAAATATACGCATTATGTATCCTTTTAGGGTTTGCTATTACTCCTGGTTTTTCTCAGAATTTTCCAATTGACGACGGAACAGGAAAAATAACCTATATCAAAACTGTTGAAGCTCCTAGCATGACGGCTGCCGAGATCTACAAGGCCACTAAAGATTGGGCCAAAGAACAA
>JABSPN010000588.1 GCA_013214425.1 Flavobacteriaceae bacterium
ACATCAATACCATAAGCAACACTCATCATTTGCCCGTCAAGCCCAGTGGTATGTTTTGGTACAAAGCCACGTACGGCTTGAAGAGTATTAAGTAAGTCTTGATCTGTGCTTTGCAGTACTGCTTTTACGTCAAAGTCGGCGTAGTCGGCTGTAATACGTGTTTTTGTTGTGCCTGATACTGTTGCAGGCCATTTAGCGGCAATAGAAGCAATATCATCATGACACTGTGGTGTTGAAATCGCTGCTAAGGCATTTGATTGATGCGCTTTATCAATTGTTTTGTTCACTTCTTCAACAAATCTAAATTGTTGTTGGATGAGTCTTGTGTTCGATTCAGATCTGGGGTCTATCAAAATACTAAAATCCTGTCGTTGCTCTTCTCCATTTACCGATAAAATAACTTGATAGTCTCCAGGTATGGCTTTAGCTCCAGATAAACTGGCCCACCAAAGAATCATGCCTTTTAATTTTTCAGCGCCCTTATATTTCATATCCCAAACAAAAAGATTCGAACCTTCTTTCACTTTCAGTTTGTTCTTTTTGTCTTTCGCTTTTGTCGAATACTCCTGAATAGTTTTCCCGGTTGCATCAGAATAGGTCAACTTTATTTCATCTTCATCAGAAAGTTTGTCAATATAGAAATAGGTCATCACACCATTAGGATGATTTTTCCCAGCTGTTCTAGTATTATTCGATGAACCTCCCTTTGTACGATAGCTATCTTTTGGTTTGAATAATTTTGTTTTAGGTATGGTTCTATCCAACTGGTGAATAACCGTTAAATCATCTATAATCCACAAACTTCTTCCTTGGGTTGCTACGATTAAATTGTTGTTTTTGATTGCTAAATCGGTAATTGGAACAATCGGTAAATTCAACTGAAAAGATTCCCAATTTTCTCCATCATCATAAGAAATATACATACCTGTCTCAGTTCCGGCGTAAAGAATTCCTTTTTTAACAGGATCAATACGAATCACACGGGTGAAATGCTCTCTCTCAATCCCCTTGGTGATTAATTTCCATGTCTTACCGTAATCAGTAGTTTTGTATAGATACGGTGTAAAATCACCTGTTTTATACTTTGTTCCAGCAATGTAGCAGGTACCTTCATCATACGGACTCGGTTCAACTGTATTGATCATCATCCACTCAGGCATCCCTTTGGGTGTTACATTTTCCCAGGTTTGCCCTCCGTTTTTAGTAACATGTACTAATCCATCGTCACTTCCAACCCAAAGCAATCCTTCTTTAAGAGGTGATTCGGCAGCTGCGAAAATGGTACAATAATATTCCACTCCTGTATTGTCCTGAGTAATTGGTCCTCCTGAAGAAACTAATTTTTCTGGATCGTTTCTGGTTAAATCATCGCTAATTTTAGTCCATGACATCCCTTCATTTTCTGTTAAGTGTACATGATTTGAAAAGGTGTATAATTTCTTCGGATTATGCTTAGAAAAGAATAATGGAAAATTCCACTGAAATCTGTATTTCATTCCCTCGGCTCCATAACCCATTGGATTGTCTGGCCAAACATTAACAGCGCGAACAGTTCCTGTTTCATGATTCTTCCTTGTTAAAAATCCTCCATAGCTTCCTCCATATACGATATCATTGTTTAAAGGGTCTACAGCAATATGAGCA
>JABSPN010000589.1 GCA_013214425.1 Flavobacteriaceae bacterium
ATGATCAGGAGTCATTAGAAATGGCCTTGGTTGAAAACATTCAACGTCAGGATTTAGACCCAATAGAAATCGCTTTATCGTATCAAAGATTGATTGATGAAATTAATCTCACGCAAGAACAAATGAGTGAACGAGTTGGGAAAAAGCGATCTACAATAACAAATTACTTAAGACTATTAAAACTAGACCCAATCATCCAAACAGGAATGAGAGATGGTTTTGTCTCTATGGGGCATGGTAGAGCTTTAATCAATATTGAAGACACGCAAGTTCAGTTAGAGATTTACGAGAAAATCGTGAGTCATAATCTTTCTGTTCGTGAAACTGAGAAGCTTGTTCAGAATTACAAAAAAAATAAAGCTGTAGATACTATTTCTAAAGTAAAGACTCCTGAATATATTTCAAACAGCATTCAAGATTTCTCCTCTATTTTGGGAACTAAGATTGCTATTAATGTAGCTGCAAATGGAAAAGGTAAAATTACCATCCCTTTTTCTGATGAAGAGGAATTTAATAGAATCAAAAAAATACTTGAAAGTGCTAAATAAACACGCTATAATTTTCTTGTTTTTCTGTTTTTCTCTTGTGAGTTATTCTCAAGAGGATGTCAGTATTCAAGTAAATGATTCTATCAAAACTGAGAAAAAAGAAATGAATCCTTTGGCACCATCCAAAGCAGCGTTTTATTCAGCTGTTTTGCCGGGTTTAGGCCAAGCTTACAACAAAAAATACTGGAAAATACCTATCGTTTATGGAGCATTAGGAACTGGTATTTTTTTCTATGTAAGAAACGATAAACAATACGATCGTTTTAGAACAGCCTACAAAAACAGATTAGCTGGTTTACCAGATGAGTTTACCAATCCTACAACTGGAGAAGAATTACTTTCTAATGATGCATTAATTGATGCTCAAAAGTTTTACAGTAGAAATAAGGAAATATCGTTGTTGGTCACCATAGGCCTCTACGTTTTAAATATTATAGATGCCAATGTAGATGCACATCTAATGCAATACAATGTTAGTGAAGATCTCTCTATCTCTCCTGATGTTAAGATTAATGAATTTGATCGAAGAACCAATCTGGGCCTAACTCTCAATTATAGTTTTTAGCATGAATATAGCACTTCTCGGTTATGGAAAAATGGGCAAAATTATTGAAGAAATTGCCATTAGCAGAGGACATACTATTTCCTATATAAAATCAAGTACCGAAAGTAGAGGCAATCTATCTGATTGTGATGTAGCTATTGATTTCAGTATTCCTGATATAGCAGTAGAAAACATCAGCACTTGTTTTAACAATGGAGTTCCTGTAATATCAGGAACAACAGGTTGGCTTGATTACTATGATGATATGGTTGAACTTTGTCAAGAAAAAGATAGTGCTTTTATCTATGCCTCTAACTTTAGCTTAGGTGTCAATATCTTTTTTGAATTAAACAAACAGTTGGCAAATATGATGTCTGGTTTTTTAAACGAATATAAAATCGATCTTGAAGAAATTCATCATACTCAAAAATTAGATGCTCCCAGCGGAACTGCCATTTCATTAGCAGAAGGTATTATTAATAATACTGATAAAACCGCTTGGAAACTTGACAAAGCAACAAGTAATACTGAAATCCCTATTGTAGC
>JABSPN010000059.1 GCA_013214425.1 Flavobacteriaceae bacterium
AACATAAGTTGGGACTTGTCGTTTAAAATCTCCGTTAATCGAATAAACACTTGTTTTATAAGAAAATTAAATCCTGTCTCTCAAGGTGTTATTAAAGTAAACCTATTTTGAAAGCAATCTATCTAGAATTATCAGTCTACTACTAATAATAATTTAATGAAACTAACAATTCAATACTATTGGAAATGTAGTGGGACAAGACAAGAATCGATTATGCTTAGAAGCTGATGGTCGTTTAATTGGTGTCATCGCCACTGGAAACGGAACTTTTACTATAACAACTTCAAGCCAACCTTTCTCAAAAGAATTGGGCCAATATTGTAAGTATTTATAATCGAAACTTCACAAGGAATTGATGAGGATACTCCAATTTACTTTTTAGACAAAGAAACCAATAGTTATACCAATTTAAGAGTACTAGAAGCTACTATTGCCTTGGAAAAAGATAAAACGTATACCAATAGATTTTATACCGTTTTTAATGACCCAAATCAACCGAACACAAACCCGGAAAACAATTCTGATGAGCTTATCATATAGTATAATAATGGAACTATCATCCTAAAAAACAATAACTTGTTTTCTAGTGAGAAGATTCAATTGTATAATACACTAGGACAATTAGTGTTTACAGATCAAAAATTATATCAAGAGGTACAAGAAATCAGAATCCCTGTGCGATTAAGCGAGGGCGCTTATATTCTTAACTTTGACTATAACAACAAAACTATATCGAGAAAAATTCTTGTCAACGATTAATACATCAAATAGCTTCATCAAAGCTAAAAACCACATCTACTAGATGTGGTTTTTTATTTAAGGAGTATAACTTTTCATTAGCCTAATAAATTCTGCTCGATATCCTTCTGGATCATTTCCTGTATTTGCTTCAGCTAAGGCAATGATATCATCTTTTTTTGTTTGCATAAGGTATTCAGATTCTCTTAAATACATACCAAACATGGCTACAGAAAGACAAAAATTATAACCGTCATTTTTCAACACTTCTGATAAATCACTTACATTTTTAATAATTTCCGAACTAACATTACCATCAGGTTGTTTGTATCTAATTTTAACTGTTAGTAACTCATCAGAATATTCTGTTATTTCATTAGTAGCTGTGTATCTTAAATCATCGACGGATTTTAGAAATTTGTTATTAATTCCTTGAGGAATAATTTCATAAAGTGCTGTCACAGAATGACCACTTCCTAACTCTCCGGCATCTTTAGTGTCATCATTAAAATCTGTATCTTCAAGTAATCTATTTTCATAACCAATTAAACGATAGCCTTTCACTTTTGCTGGATTAAATTCTACTTGAATCTTAACATCTTTCGCTATAGTATATAAAGTTCCTCCAAATGCTTTTCCGAATAAATATGCAGCCTCTTGCATGGTGTCTATATATCCATGATTACCATTTCCTGCTTGAGCAAGTGTTTCTAATTTCGAGTCTTTGTAATTACCCATTCCGAATCCAAGGCAGGTTAAAAACACTCCAGATTTTCTTTTATCTTCTATTAATGTTTCCATATCGGCGTCACTACTAGCACCAACATTAAAATCTCCATCAGTAGCCAAAATAACTCTATTATTGCCCTTTTTAATAAATGCTTCTTCAGCAATTTTATAAGCTAAGTTAATCCCTTCACCTCCCGCTGTACTTCCCCCTGCCTCTAAATTATTTATTGCTTTAATAATTGTTTCTTTTTCCTCTCCTGATGTTGATGGCAATACTACACCCGCAGCTCCAGCATAAACAACAATTGCCACTTTATCCTTTTTGCGTAATTGACTCACTAAAAGTTTAAGTGATTTTTTGACTAAAGGCAATTTATTATAATCGCTCATAGAACCTGAAACATCTAATAAAAACACCAGATTACTTGCCGGAAAATCTTCTTGTCGGGTATGTCTGCCTTGAATTCCGATTCTAACAACTTTAGAATTTTTATTCCAAGGTGCAATACCAACTTCAGTATGTATCGCAAAAGGATCATTTGTAATTGGGTCATCATAATCATAATCAAAATAATTAATAAACTCCTCTAATTTAACAGCATCTTTAGGAACTTCCTGACCATTATTGATCATCCTACGAACATTACTATATGAGGCTTTATCGACATCTATAGAAAACGTTGACAAGGGATTAAGAACTACATACTTATAATCATTTTCTTCAAACTCTCTATATTCTTCATTGGTAAAGGTATATCGTTTCCCACTTGAAGATTTAAGAATAACTTTCCCGTTTTTGTCAATAGATTTTATGTATACATTTCCTCTGTAGTAATTAAAATCATTGTATTCATCATCTACTAAACTGTAGTAATTATCGTACATATATTGGCCAAACACAGATTCATCATCCCCAAAATTTTCAAAATTCCTAGTACCTTGCATATCTCCATCTCTGAAGTTTATCTGATTTTGAATATCATTTTTTTTGGAAATCTTATTCTCTTTTGTTCCTCCACAAGCAACTAGCAAAAGAGCAAGAATGCTTACAATTTTCAGTTTCATGATTTATTATTTAAGTGTTTAAGAATCAGTCATAAAACTAACTATTCAAAAAAATGTATTCAACATACAATTTGTAAACGTGTATACTATTTTTATAAATTTACACTAAAGAAGAATAGAAGTGTAATCAGCATAAATAATAAAAGCCGTAAATGATCAAGATCGCTTTACGGCTTTTACGGTTGGTTGATTAGTAAATTCAAATTTACAACCTAATCCAATATCAAAACAGGGTGAAAACACCCTTTTTTTCAGGTCTTAATCTCTTTTATAATAGTCACCATAAAATCGATCATGCATGTCTTTGATATACTGATTTGCTTCATCTTCTGTTTTAAAAGACGGCGTTTCTTTAGATTCTCCCGTTTCTCGATTGTATTTATTCGTTAAGGCCGCTGCGTGCATGTGCTGAATCTGAGAGGCATGATCCATATCTTTTAACGCCGGATTGTCTTGCGGTACAACTACCCCTTCAATAGGATTATCTGTTCGCACCTTATCTAAGGTCAATACATCTAATACATGGGGTGCATTTTTATCTCGATCTGTTAAATATGTTGTCCCGAATAACTCGTGAATAGTTGCCAAAATAGAGGTGTGATCTAAAGGTACATTTCCGCTAGTTCTATACACTGTCCCTGCTTCTATCCACGGAGAAATTAAAAGAGTAGGTACTCTAATTCCGAAGCGATCAAAATCAAACCCAAAAGCTTTGGATTTAGCTGGTGGAGAAGTAGCTCCTTCAGGAGGTGTAATATGATCATAACATCCGCCATGCTCGTCATAGGTAATGATTAACAGTGTATCTTCCCAATAGCTTGAATCTCTTAAGGCTTGATAAATATCATATAAATATTGTTCGCCAGCAGCTACATTATAATTAGGATGCTGACTATTCCCCTTTGATCCCCAAACAGGTTCTAAAAAAGTATACTCTGGCAATCCGTTTCCTTGTTGTAAAATTGTTTTAAAATCATCAAAACTCCCCCATTTCGCATTTTGAATAACTGGAGTTGGATTTGGGCTCAGATGTTGAATTACAGATCCTGACTCATTTTCATCCTTTGTATTTTCATCTTTATATGTAGAACCATGGCTAGTCATGATCCCATCTAAATCTTCACAAAATGGAATTGTATAAGGACGACCATTATTTCCAAAGATGCCCCATGATTTCCCATGATCATTTAAGTGCTTAAAAATACTCTTTGAACGATACGATTTCTTCTCATCGTATAAATAACCTTCAGAAGTTCCCATATGAGTAAACGCTCGATTAGGCAAGGTTTCTGTTGGTGCAGAACAATACCAATGATCACAAACTGCATAACCTTTGGCTAATCCAGATAATACTGGTAATGTTTCTGGAGTATATATTTGCATGATATCACTTGGAAGGATTGGCCCAAATGGAGGTACATAATTGTGCTCGTTCTTCGGACTTGCTTTTTTATACCATTCCTCATAGTGTTCACTTTTATATTGGTTTTCCGCTAGTTCAAACTTTTCACCAGCCTGTAAATATTTTTTATCGGTTTCATCAGTTTCATTAGTTAATGGATCAGCAAAATCTCTTACAAAACCTTTATTCTTTTCTATCCCTTTAGGGTAAGGTGGTGATGCAGCTCCGAACAACTGAAAATTAGTATTAGTAAAACCTTCTCCTGGGTCTTTCTTAGGCATACGGTAAGCATAAGGGTCGTTTTTATCGATTTTGGAAACAGGGACGGCTTTACCGTTAGCGTCTGGATTGGATTCTGTACCTGTTAATCCCTCAAAAGGATGTCCCAATGGTGATTTGTTGTGAGTGTCTTCATAAAGAAACCCTAACATACTATCAAATGATCTGTTTTCAAACATCATCACAACGACATGTTTGATTCGAGAAGAAACTGACATAGTTTATTGATTGGTTAATAATAGCAACCAATATAATCAATGCTTTTTGATCAAGCAATAAGTATAAACACTTGATTCCTTACTTCGGAACTAGGTCGAGATTATAATTTCTTAAGGAAGTCTCTACCCAAATTCTTTCTAAAATTCACATTCTTTAGATTATCAATAGAACCTGAACAAATGGTATAGGCCTGATCAAAAGCTACATTACTATCTAAATTCAGGATTTCTATGGGCATTAGTTTGGGAATAAAGAAACTGTCTGGAAAGTGTTTTTCATATTCCACATCTTCTCTTGGGTGCTCTTTAAAGTAAATCTCTTCACATCCTTTTTCCTTGGCTTCATCTATAAATTTCTGATAGATTGCTACCATTCTCTCTTCGGAAACATCAAAACCAGTAGATATTAGAGGTTGTGTAAGAATAATCGCTTTCTTCTTGTCATTGTACAAATTGACTTGCTCTCTTGAAATACTGAAACAACTCTTTGAATCTCCTCTTCAGTCATGTTGACTTCCAATTCTTCAAGATTCAACTCAACAGCTTTCTTTCTTAAAATTGGAGATTTAATCTGATCTGGAAATTGAACTAATACTTCAGAAAAATTATTATCATATCCCATTAACATCGGATAGTTCATCAAATATTTTCTCAAGACTCTTTGAGACCAAGATAAGGTTTGCACATAGGTTCCTGTGCCTTCTTCCATCATCCTAAAATTATTATTAGGATACTTGATGATAAAATAAGCTCTGGATTTGACAACATGATACAAATTGATTTCAGCATTAGCGATAAAAGCATCCCATTCCAAAATTTGAGGATTACGTTCTTCAAACTCTTTTTTTATGGCTTTAGCTCTTCCGAAGAAATACTTAAAAATCCCTAACCGCTTTTTCAAACCTTTAAATAGGGTATAACTTTCTACAGAGAGCACCTCTTCAAAAAGATCTAATGACCTTAAGGGTTCGATAAGCGTTTCTATATTTTTAGTGCGATCATTAATGACAACTAACAACGCTTTTCGTCCATTTTTTTTGTCGTCTATTGCTTTCAAAATAGAGATATAGATGTGATATAATCCGCAACCGCAATAGACTTGATTCATATAATCTTTTTTTTAATTAATTTGTAAGCTTTAATAACTCAACATGAAGGATACGCAAATTAACGAAATTGAAAAAACTTTAACCGCTTTAAAACACGGAAAAACCATTCTCTACCCTACCGATACTGTTTGGGGGATTGGTTGTGATGCAACTAACTTTAACGCCATCGAGGAGATATTAAAGCTGAAACAACGTGAAAAAGGTAAAACCATGATTGTACTTGTTGACAGTATTCAAATGCTAAAAAGGTATGTGTATAAGATTCCTTCGACAGCTTACACGATCATTGAACACAACACGAAACCTACCACTATTATTTATGATAAGCCTATGGGAATTTCAGAAAATTTAGTGGCATCAGATAATACCTTGGCGATTCGAATTGTTCAAAATGATTTTTGCAGAAAGCTCATCAGGAAATTTAAAAAACCTATCGTATCTACCTCTGCAAATATTTCAGGAGAAAGAACACCAAAATCCTTTTCAGAAATAAGTCCAGAGATTTTAAAAGGTGTTGACTATGTCGTAAATTTGTATCAGAATAAAAAAAGCACCAAGCCATCTTCTATCATCAAATTGAGTAATAATGGCATGGTAAAGGTGATAAGAGAATAAATGTCTGATATAAGAAATTACAAAGAAGCGTTAACCTCTCCTATATTTAAAACCATCCAGGAAGCAGCTGAATCACTGGATTTGGAAGCTTATGTTATTGGTGGTTTTGTACGAGATTTTCTATTAAAAAGAGGCGAAGCAAAAGATATTGATGTAGTTACTGTAGGGAGCGGAATTGATATTGCCCAAAAAGTAGCGTCTTTATTACCAGGTAAACCTAAAGTTCAGCTATTCAAAACCTATGGTACAGCCATGGTAAAAACAGAGGAGATTGAAGTTGAATTTGTTGGTGCCCGAAAGGAATCTTACCGAGAAGAAAGTAGAAATCCTATCGTAGAAAACGGAACTCTTGAAGATGATCAAAATCGACGTGATTTTACTATTAATGCTTTAGCGCTTAGTCTAAACGAAAGTACTTTTGGAGATTTGATTGATCCGTTTAATGGCATCGATTACCTTGAAAAGAAAGTCATCAAAACGCCTCTAGATCCAGACATTACCTATTCTGATGATCCTTTAAGAATGATGCGAGCCATTCGCTTTGCCACTCAATTGAATTTTACAATTGAGCAAGGTTCTCTTGATGCCATTCAAAAGAATCATCAACGAATCGAAATTATCACCAAGGAACGAATTGTTGATGAGTTACATAAAATATTAAAAAGTCCGAAGCCTTCAATCGGTTTTGAGTTATTACATGACACTGAATTATTAAGCCACATTCTTCCTGAACTATTAGCATTGAAAGGAGTTGATGAAATTGAAGGGCAGCGTCATAAAGATAATTTCTACCATACTTTAGAGGTAGTCGACAATATTGCTCAACATACCGATAATGTCTGGTTACGTTGGGCAGCTTTACTGCATGATATTGGAAAAGCTCCAACTAAAAAATTTGACAAAAGAAACGGATGGACGTTCCACGCACATGAGTTTGTAGGGTCTAAAATGGTTTTTAAACTATTTAAAAGACTTAAAATGCCATTAAATGACAAAATGAAGTTTGTTCAGAAAATGGTGTTGATGAGCTCCAGACCTATTGTATTATCGCAAGATGCAGTAACCGATTCGGCTGTCAGAAGATTGGTGTTTGATGCAGGAGATTATGTCGATGATTTAATGACACTTTGTGAAGCTGATATCACAACAAAAAATCCCAAGAAATTTAAACGCTACCACAACAATTTCAAGCTGGTAAGAGAAAAGATTGTTGAAGTAGAAGAACGCGATCGTATCAGAAATTTCCAACCTCCTATTACTGGAGAAGAAATTATGAATACGTTTAATATTCGTCCGTGTAAAGAAATTGGAATTATAAAAGAAGCGATTAAAGAAGCGATTCTTGAAGGAGAGATTGCTAATGATTATGAAGAAGCAAAAGCTTTGATGATTAAAAAAGGAATCAATTTGGGGTTAACCATACAAAACTAAAGCATGTTGAAACGTTTTCATCTTATTGTTAAAATATCTATTGTCTGTATTTACTTAATTATTATCGCTGGATCTGTTGTTCGAATGACAGGATCTGGAATGGGCTGTCCAGATTGGCCTAAGTGCTTTGGATATTACATCCCTCCTACTCAGGAAAGCGAAATTCAATTCCAAGCTAATCACAAGTATAAAACCGGACACGTAATTAAAGTTGAAGATTACTTTTACTATGCAAAAGAGGATTTTACCAGTAGTGAAGCCTTAAACATGAACAACTGGGAAAAGAACACCAAACACGAATATAACACATTCGACGTAACACATACCTGGATAGAGTATATCAATAGACTATTTACCGCTTTAGCTGGTATTCCGATATTAATCATGTTTATTTTCTCTTTCTTCTTTATCAGAAAAAAAATTGCGTTATGGATCGCCTCAACCGTTACTATTTTTGGAATGGGATTCGAAGCCTGGTTAGGTAAAACTGTGGTAGATTCGAATTTGTTACCGTATAAAATCACCTTCCATATGTTTGGATCATTTGTGATTATCGCTTCCTTGATTTATTTACTGTATAAATCTAAAGAACACCTAACACTTACCATTCCGAAGAAAGTCAAACTCGGATTGATCTTAGCCTTATTACTAACTTTAATACAAGTTGCAATTGGTACTCAGGTAAGGCAATTTGTAGACGAAAAAGTAATTGCTTTTGGTTATAATAAAGCTACCTGGTTACAAGATCCAACTTTTAACTTCTATTTCCACAGAACATTTTCTATCGCTGTTTTGGCTTTGAATTTATGGTTATTTCTCCTGAACAAAAAATTGAGCTTAGGGCTAAATCAAATGAGATTTGTAATGTACCTACTCGGCTTAGAAATCATAACAGGAATTGCTATGAGTTACTTTGAATTTCCATTCGCTTCACAGCCTTTACATTTATTATTGGCTACACTGCTGTTTGGAGTTCAGCTCTATTTAATCATGAAAGCGTTTAAGAAATAAGGCGTTAGTTCAACTTAGTCATTCTGAAGAGCCTCCTTCGCCATGTCGACAAAGCTAGGAAGGCTGAAAGTGAAGCATCTAAAAACACGATACTTTTTAACATTTAAACTTTAATAAGTATTCCTTCGCTCGAAGTGACCACTTTAAGACTTTTGTTCTTTATTAAAGTACACTAAGTAATAATACATTTGTCTTTCTTCATCCCACCCTTTCTCAACAAACTTTTCTGCAGATTCTGGATTAATAAAATCCATTTTGATTTGAATGTTGGTATCTAAGGCTATGGTATTCTTAATTTTCTTTCTCGAAGCTGTAACAGCTGTATTAGAGATAGGAAATTCGGTTACATCTTCTATATGAAACTTTGGAGCTTTTTCTTGCTTGTAATGTTTAAACTCCGGAATTAATTCTGGGTTCTCAATCACATCGTTTAAGAAATTTGTTTCTTCGAAATTATCGTTCTTGGCGAAGTAATTCATCGAACGGTTCATGAACATCACTTCCTCCTTCTTGTCTTCAGCAGGAAACACAACATCCTTAGCAAAATTCTGACATAGTTGAAGGTATTTTTTTGTGAAGAAATTTTCATCAGCTAAAGCATCTACTCCCAAGAAGTGTTCTAACCAATATTTTGTGTCGTACTTATTAGAATCTGAGGATAAAACCTTATAACCTGTTTCTTTTTCAGTATTAAAAATTATACAACCTTTATCAAGCTTTTTTAAATTGATTCCTTGTTGTAAGATAATATCCAGATTTTCACCATTTTCTTGAAACTGAAGGAAATCATGCTTTAATTCGCTCTTGAAAATCCCAACACCATCTACTTTTTGATTATCGATTACTAATCCCGTTAAGTAACATACATAAACCTCTCCATTTTTAATATGTGGATGCTGAGATTGATCGTATAAATGCTTTGTGATTTTCTTTGAAGCTTCATGAATATCTGAAGGGTTTAAGAAAATTTCGGAAACAATTCTAAACAGCGTATTGAACTCAACATCTACTTCATTAGCAAACTGAAAATAATTCTCCTCTTTCTCTCTAAAAGGCTTAAAGAAGAACTCTTTTAAAAGCGGCAGTAATTCATCTGTAATTTCATAAGGTTCATTAGATAAAAAAGCGCCCTCACTTTTACTTTTATTTCCAACTCTATGAACTGAAAGATTCTCTATGTGTACTGGATATAAGTTAATCATAATTACAAATTAGGAATTAATTCCATTGCTCATTAAAATCATCAAAAGAATCCATGTCAAGATCTTCATTGCCCATTTCGAATCCTTCACTCTTGAATTCTTTTTCCGGCGGACTCTCTGGTAACACACCATGAGCAAACATTAGATTGGGATAGGTCATTCCTGTTTCTGGTTCAGCGATTTCTGCCAGTTCTATCAGGAATGTCCACATATTAAAGAAATCATAGACATAAATTAGTCTGGCCTGATCTTCATTCACCATATCATCAAGCGAGGTCTCACACATTACTCTGACAGGGTTTAAGCCATCGCTCATATCAAAAAGGGCAATTTCTTCACCTTGATTCCACTCATTGTCACTTAAGTAGAAAGAAGCCATTTCTCCACCTTCAAAACCAAAGGCTTGAGAGATCGCATTGTGAAAGTCTTCTGAACAAGTATCAGCTTCTATTTCAATGTCTCTAAACACGTCTTCTTCAGCATCTAATATCACTCTAAATCGATAGATCATCATTCTTAATTTTTAAAGGACGACAAAGATAATGAAATTAAACAAGTAAAACACTCTATAATTGATTACAGACTTTATTAAAAGATTCTAACTCTCGGTGAATCGGTAACTATTTTTTTATCACTCTGTAAGCGATTTGTTTTCCCTTTATTTTAATAAAATAGATTCCTTGAGGATAATCAGAAAAATCTATTGAATTATTTGTAGGAGAAATCACTTTCTCAGATAATATCATACCCAAATTATTAACAACTTCTATATGTATTGGCTGATAATACTCTTTAGTTTCTATGTATACAATGGTCTCTGTTGGATTAGGATATATTGAAAATAAGTTATTAAAATCTACTTCTTCTATACTTAAGAGCGTATTGTCTTGGGCTGGTAAACTCCAATAAAAAAAAGTGTAATGATCATAAGCATGGTACTCATAGTTGCCAGCAAAAAAAAGTTCTCCAGTAGGATGGAATAATATTTTATTAGGAGACATTTTCCTTCTGTATGGTTCAGAAGGATTCCAACTACCATCAGTATGAAATGAGGTATCCAAATCTCCATTACTATTAAACTTCAACGCCCTAAAATTAAACTCTTTCACTCCAACAAACACATCTTGATTATCGTTAACTAACATTGCGACTACTGGAGAAAAATTATTCCCTAAAAAGTAGGAACCATCAGAACTAAAAGAAGTATCCCAATTTCCATTAGCATCTATTTTCTTTAAATAGCGAGAAGTCAAACTTCCACTTCCTGGATTACAAGCCCCACAAAAAGTAGAAGTTAATAAATAAATGGTATTATCACTATTGATATGAAAATCTATACCTGAACGTTGAGAGCCTCCATCGCCAGTGAACAAATAATATCCAGTCGAATTACTACCGTATGTGGTGTCTATACTACCATTAGAGGCATATTTATTTAAGA
>JABSPN010000590.1 GCA_013214425.1 Flavobacteriaceae bacterium
AAATGTCTGGAATGCTGGGATGGAAAATAAAATGAATAAAAGGACAAGCAATATCAATATTGCCAATAGTATTCTTAAGAATATTTTTTTTGCCTTTTTTATTTTATTTAATATTTACCTTTGCAAAAGTACAAACAAATTTTATGCCTAACATGAATGCGTTGTACTTTATGACTTTGTTTTACGTTTATATGGAGAAAGACATATACATTTTGGGTATTGAATCCTCTTGTGACGACACAAGTGCCGCTGTTATATTGAACGGAAAAGTACTCTCAAATGTTGTTGCTAATCAAAAGATTCACCAGGAATATGGTGGTGTTGTTCCTGAATTAGCTTCCAGAGCGCATCAACAGAACATTGTTCCAGTGATAGACCAAGCCTTAAAAAAGGCTAAGATTAGCAAAGAACAACTCTCTGCAATAGCATTTACACAAGGCCCTGGATTAATGGGATCTTTACTGGTTGGGACTTCATTTGCCAAATCGTTAGCTATGGCGTTAGATATTCCATTAATCTCAGTAAATCACATGCAAGCTCATATCTTGGCCCATTTTATCGAAGAAGAAACTCAGGATAAACCTAATTTTCCTTTTTTAGGTATGACTATTTCTGGTGGGCACACACAAATCGTTCAAGTAAACGACTACTTCGATATGGAGGTAATTGGAGAAACAATAGATGATGCTGTTGGTGAGGCCTATGATAAAAGTGCAAAAGTATTAGGACTAACCTATCCCGGTGGTCCGCTCATCGATAAATATGCTCAATTAGGAAATCCGAAAGCTTTTCAATTCACCAAACCGAATGTTAAAGGGTTGAATTTTAGTTTTAGCGGATTAAAAACGGCTATTCTATACTTTGTTCAAAAACATACAAAGGAGAACCCAAAATTCGTTCAGGAAAACATGAATGATATTTGTGCCTCTATTCAATATACGATTATCGGAATTTTAATTGATAAACTTAAAAAGGCTAGTAAAGAAACTGGAATCAAGGAAATTGCCATTGGCGGAGGGGTTTCAGCAAATTCTGGTATTCGTGCCGCTCTTAAAAAAGGTGAATTTAAATTTGGCTGGACAACTTATATCCCAAAGTTTGAATTTACTACCGATAATGCGGCAATGATCGCGATTGTTGGGTATTTAAAATATTTACAAGAAGATTTTGCAGATAGTACAATTACTGCTAATCCGCGTTTTGCAATTTCATAATTTATGGTCTATAAGAAAGAACGAGCAAAAGGTATTCAATCTGAGATTGTTTTATATCCTGAAGAATTTACCGAAAAGAAAACGTTTGGAGGTTTGCGTTTTCTCTGTAAAGGGAAAATGACTGTTGGTATTGCAGTAAAACAAGAACTTGCCTTTGGATTAGTTGGGCACAAGATGGATAAAAAAATGGCTTTGGATTATATATGTTCGATGGATTTCACTAAAAAACCCATAAAAAAAGTAATGCAATGGATTGCTCTTCGCTTAGAACATCACAAAATAAAACTAAACAAATTATAATGCAATTATTTTACAGTCTAACTATTCCAAGTGGTGCTACTGAATTTACTTTTTCGAAAGAGGAAAGTAGGCATATTATCAAAGTATTACGCCGTAAATCAGGAGATACTCTTAAGATCAC
>JABSPN010000591.1 GCA_013214425.1 Flavobacteriaceae bacterium
TGCATGACCTTGTTAGCCTGCTTTATCCCTATGGTGTTAATCTTTCGAAGCCCCATAAACTGGGTGAGAGTTCCAAAAACAGGTTCTACCGTACTTTGCCGCTTGGCTTTCATGTACCTACCCTTTTTGCTTTCCAATCTGGCTATATTGCGTTCGTAGGCCTCTCGGTAATAGGTTACTGAAAATTTCTTCTCTTTTGCCTTTCCCAAACAACTACTTGCTAACGGACACCCCTTACATTGCTTGCTCGAACCACGATATTCTTTCCTTTTAGTTAGGGTTCTACAATCTAAAAACACTTTTTAATCGCCTGTAAAAATTGGACTCTGGAACTCGATCAGTTAACCGAAAAGTGGTGAATAATTTTTCTTGACAGCTTTTCTTGCCTTGCATAACTAAAGATAAATAATAAGATCGCTTAATTCAATTTAGAATACTATCTTTAGTGAAAAGTTGTGCAACAGGCACAATGGCTGAAAGTAATTGCTTGTTCTCTCCTTCTTTGTAAATTCCGCAGGAATTTCCAACTTGGTGTGTGCTTGCAAAGTTAAGTGCTAACCCATCTAACTATTCATAACCGAGATCATTCCCAGTAATTTTGACCCGTCCTGAATAAAGGCTACATGATTTTAAACATTATGTATAGAAAAGAATTTAGCGATTGGAGTGCCTGGCAATAAATTTTATTTTTATCAGATTTGATTAAATTCAAAAAGGTTTTTACAAAATGAAAATTAAGCATAACACAAAATAGACAGCATTAAAACGACTGTTTATTCAAAACGTAAAGCATAATTTAGAAAAATGAATTACAAACTTTTGACTTTAGTTCTTTTATTAATACTCTATGGATGTAAATCTTCACAGAAGAAAATAGAACAAAAAGAAACCAACCAAGACTTAATAGACTTTCTATTCCAAGATTATATCGGAGACAAACCAAGTGCGAGTTTTATTGTTATAAAAGATGGTGAAATAGAAAATTGTCAAAGTTTTGGATATGCAGATTTAGAAAATAAAATCCTTGCTAATTGCGAAACTAATTACAGACTTGCTTCTGTAACAAAGCAGTTTACTGCAATGGGAATTCTGATTTTAATTAATCAAGGGAAATTAAATTACGAAACCAAACTGACAGAAGTAATAACTGAATTCCCGGAATATGGAAAAGAGATTACAATAAAAAACTTAATGACACATAGGTCTGGTTTGCAACCTTACACTAAATTATACCCAAAAGATTTGGAAAAACAGCTTGTCGACAATGATGTACTTAACCTTCTAATAAAACAAGATAGCTTACTTTTCCCAGCTAATTCTAAATTCAAATATAGCAATTCTGGATATGCTGTTTTAGCTACTATAATAGAGAGGGTTTCTGGCAAAACTTTTAAAGAATTTATGGATGAAGAGATTTTTGAAAAATTAGGAATGACCAATAGTAGTGTTTACCTAAACGATTTAAATATTAAAAATCGTGCATACGGCTATAAATTAATAAAAAACAAATACGAAAATAAAGACCAAAATAAATGGTCTGCCATTCAAGGAGATGGAGGGATTTATTCTTCTTTAAGTGATTATGCCAAGTGGGATAAGAGTTTGTACGAAGAAACTCTTATAAGTA
>JABSPN010000592.1 GCA_013214425.1 Flavobacteriaceae bacterium
ACAGGTTGGTTATTAGTGGCAACTGTCATTAAGAATTATGCGGGACTTGAAATCAGCTTTAATAACTTAGGAGAATTATTTTCTAGGGATATTTTATTTCTCTGGATACCTGAGTTTATTTTTGCTTTTTTATTAGTAATAATACTCCGTTTCTGGCGACATTTTTTAGTGTTACCATCTATTATGTTTTTGACAGTAATTTGTTTCTATCTATTTTTAGGCGTAACGGGAATTTCTATCGATGAAGCCAGAGAAATGGGATTATTAATGGAACCCATACAGCAAAATATGTCTTTACCCGGTTTGACTTTTGATAGCTTAAAAAACGCTAATTTATCTTTGGTATTTAATTACCTGCCGAATATGTTTTCTATGATTCTTTTAGGAGTTATAGGACTGCTACTAAATATTAGTGGTATTGAGGTAGCATTAGAAAAAGATATTGCCCTTAATCACGAGTTAAAAATAACTGGAATTGCCAATATTCTATCTGGGTTAATGGGAGGAGGTTTAACCAGTTATGTATCATTAAGTCGTTCTGTTCTTAATCATCGTTTAGGTGCTTCTAGTCGTGTTGTGGGTTGGTTATTGAGTGGGTTTTGTGCTTTAGCTTTGTTTGGAGGGATGTCAGTTTTATCTTTGTTACCTGAAGTTTTGATCGGAGGATTGACTTTATTTTTAGGGTTAAATTTTTTAGTAGAATGGCTTTATGACGGCTGGCATAATTTATCAAAAAGCGATTATTTTTTAGTTTTATTAATTGTCATTTCTATCGGCTTTTTAGGATTACTGCAAGGTATTATTGTCGGGCTTATTGTAGCGATGATACTGTTTGTTATTAAATCCAGTCGTCTCAGTATCGTTAAGAATGTTTCCTCTTTGTGTAACTCTTCTTCCCATGTACAACGTTCATTTTTAGAAACCAAAATTATTAAAAAGTATGGAGACAGTGTTTATACTTTAGAATTGCAAGGCTGGTTATTTTTTGGAACCGCTAATCAATTATTTAATACTATTCGTAACCGTTTATCTGATGTTAACCAAGCTTCTATTAAATTCGTCTTGTTAGATTTCCGTGTGGTTAATGGATTAGATTCTTCTGCTTTAATTAACTTTATCTAAATAAAACAATTGCTTAAAAGTTATTCCATTATTTTGATACTCACCAATTTGGCAAAAAAGGATAAAAAAAAGTTACAAAAAAAAGTTGGACTGAAAGACAGTTCTATTCATATTTTTAAAGAAAAAAATATTGGTTTAGCTTGGTGTGAAGAAAAAACCCTCGAAAAATATTATCCTACCTACAAAAGTTGTCAACTACTAGAAGCACAATTGAGGAACTATTTTCCCCCTTCTGTAGATGTTACTAAACTGATTAGTTATCTTAGACCATTTAAATTATCACCAGGAGAGTTATTATTTAGTCAGGGACAATTAAGTTTAGGGATGTATTTTTTAGAATCAGGACAACTTAGTGTTATTAAAGAAATCGCACCCAATAAAACTAAATGTTTACGAACCTATAAAAGTGAAACCATTATTGGTGAAATGGGATTTTATAGTCAGTCCAACCATTCTGCTTCTGTGATCGCTGATGAACATAGTTCTGTCTATTTCTTCTCAAGTC
>JABSPN010000593.1 GCA_013214425.1 Flavobacteriaceae bacterium
GAAGCTTCTAGAAAATATATAAAGGTCACATTATTACTTGAAAGTGTAGCGTTTGGGTCTGTGAACCAGGCTATCCCTCCAGCTTGACATTGTATGGCTATGGATTCAAAATAACTCCATGCATGAGTTACGAAATCTGATTTGTTTTCTGGTGTTGATGATGAAAATAAATAATAGCCATTGTATTGAGCTGTTTCTTCAAATGATAAGGAAGCCTTATCAGGCTTCGTTCCTTCTGGAAGCAAAAATGCACACCAAAATGAGGATTGCGTAGAAGCAATATATAAGCTTAAATTATCGCTAGTATTACTGAAGCTTAATGCCATGGTAAAAGAAAAGAATTAAATAAAAACTTAAAAATGAGTGTTTTATTGAGTACACATGTACATTACCAGGCGATTAAATCTCCTTTAAATGTAAATGATTCGTTGTTACTTGATACAGAATAGGTAAAGTTTCCGCTTACTTTGGAAATTTGTGGTTCCTGACCAAGTGTGATCGTCAATTTCCCGGCAGACTCATATTTGGCTAATTGAAGATCAAATTTGTACTTATTGTCGGTTGCGGTTAATGTTTGAACACCCACTAATTGGGTTGATAGATACATTTTACAATTGACATAAGTTCCAGAAGTGTCGAGAATAAGCTCTACTAATAAATCACCGAAAAATCTTTTACTTGTATCACCAGGCCTTATAAAGACTTCTTGAGGAGGGGAATAGGTAGTTCGAAATGAATTGGTGTTTCCTCCAGACCATGCTGTGATAGTACACAACACAAACACAAAGGATATGATAACTACAATTCTTTTCAAGCTACTAATCTCTCTCTCAAAGATAAACAATTACATTTAGTGCTTAAAACCAAGCACTAAATGTAATTTAAATATTTAGTTCTTGATGGCTTAGTTTGTCCAAGTTGCAATTTGCTTTTGGAATGGAGCAGAATTGTTTCCATCCTGATCTGTTCCAGAACCTGAGCAAGTAACTTCTCCAGATACTAATCCGAAAGCTGCTTGGAAATTTATTTTAGAAATCTGCAAAACTTGATTACCTGCTTTCAGTTCGATGTTTGTGGCTGTTGGCTGAACCGGACTTAATGTTATTGTACCTAATAAGCCTGCCGCCGTATTAAATGTTGTTGTTGATACCTGCATACCATTTACGATCGATACAGTTGTACTTGCTGTAATTGAATTCACTAATAATACATTAGGGAAATTTACTGGATAAGACATAATGTTTATTTTTTGGTTAGTATTTATTTTTCATCAAAATTATGACATATCATGAATAGATTTTTACGTAGAAACCCCTGATTTTATTTTTAAGGTATATCTTAGAATTCTTCCTATACGGTAAGGTAAAATCCTTAATTACAGGTGTGGTTTAAAAAGAAAGGCTACCCTAAAAGGATAGCCTTGTTACTAGTATTAAAAAGACAACCAAATAAGTTAATGCTAGTGATATGGTTAATATTCTTGTCCTTTTCCGATATTCAGATAGGCTAATGTATTGATGGCTGAAGTTTGAATTTGTCCGTTTTCATTTTTTGACGAAGAGCTAACTTTCGCAGTTTTCATTTTTTTTTTATTCTGTTTTTTTTTTTAC
>JABSPN010000594.1 GCA_013214425.1 Flavobacteriaceae bacterium
ACAAAAGATATTGCTGAGGAAACAGGAGGAAGTATTCAACAAGATTTTGAGGTGCTTATTTATCCAAATCCGACGACTGGAAGAGTAACTGTTGAATTACCATACGGAGATTCTAGCTCAACTTCTTTGGCTGTATATGATATGATTGGTAATAGATTATATCAATCGGAGGTAATTCAAACAAACCAATCGAGTTTAGATTTATCACAATATCCTTCAGGAATTTATTTTATAAAAGTAATTACTGAAAAAGGAACTGTGATCAAGAAAGTGATCAGGAATTAATCAACTTTCTAATTATAAAAAAGGCTTCAGTGAAAACTGGAGCTTTTTTATTTTTATTTAGTTCGGAATGATTTTTGGAATGTGATTGTAAATCAAATCAATTTATGAAAAAGATAGTGTTATTATTCCTACTGATTTTGAGTCTGGGTTATGAGAAGCAAGAAGTAAGCACGAAAACTGTTCCAATTTTTGAAAAGGAAGAAAAATGGACGGTTCAGGATGTGTTTCCTTTTCCTAATGAAAAAGGAACTTTGTTTTTTGAATGAGAGTCAATTTGTAGTTCTAATGATATGATTTCCTTATCGAAGAAATTTTGTGATAAGAATAATCCAGTTTATCTGGTTATCGATAATATTATTTATATTCCCTTTAGTCTAATTGGATATTGTAATGTTTTGGCTTGTGGTTTTGAAAGGGGAGGGGTTAGAATTTGTAATAATAAATCTAGTCAAGTGTTGGTTCAAGAAGAAGAGGAGTATGTTTTAGAAGAAAAGTATGATACACTTTCAGGAGTAAAGATTTTAGAAAGATATTATGATAATACATTTTTTAGTGGGGCGATTGATTTCAATTTTTATAAAGGAATGGAGGAATCAAGGAAAATAAATTTCATAAAGATTTTGATTAGTTCCTATGCCATGTTTCTTAATAAAAAACGAGGCAATGAGTCTTTGCAGAATTTAAAGAAGAACTTTCCTTTTATATTATATGATTCAAATTATATTTTGATAGAATCTCAAATGCCTTCAGAAAACGAATGAAATAAAAAAAGCGACTTAATAAATAAGCCGCTTTTAATTTATCTATGTATTGTTTGTGTTCTATCGGGTCCTACCGAAACAATTTTGATAGGTGTTTCCAATTCTTTTTCTAAAAAGTCGATATAATCGTTTAATTCTTTAGGGAATTGAGATACATCGTTCATTTTAGTTAAGTCTTCTTTCCAGCATGGGAATTCAGAATAAATTGGTATTACGTTTTCTGGTTCAATATTGTAGGGTAAATGCTTGATAGTTTCTCCCTTGTATTTGTAGGCAGTACAAACTTTTAAAGTATCAAAACCAGATAATACATCACCTTTCATCATGTTTAATTGCGTTACTCCGTTTACTTGTACGGCATATTTTAATGCAACTAAATCTAACCATCCGCAGCGTCTAGGTCTTCCGGTAACAGCACCAAACTCGTTTCCAACTTTTGCCATACGTTCTCCGTCTGCATCAAATAATTCAGTTGGGAATGGTCCAGATCCTACACGAGTGGTATAGGCTTTAAAGATTCCGTGAACTTCTTTTACTCTGTTAGGCGAAATTCATAATCCGGT
>JABSPN010000595.1 GCA_013214425.1 Flavobacteriaceae bacterium
TTCTTTAATACCAACAGAATTTGTTGCTTTCAATATAGATAATCTAATAAGGAACTACCATATCGATCAATTTGGGCAAGAATTCCTTTAGTTTATCCTCTTGTATTCTAAATTCATTTAATAATGTATTTACATCAAAATTAGTTGATGAGTTTGTCTTCTCAGCTATATCTTTATCTATATAGTCTGATCAACTATCTTATACTACTTGATTACCGACATCTCTCTTGAGTACAGTCGCTAGAATATTCTTTGCTAATAAATAGCGATACATATAGATCCGTAATTGTCTAGGTGTTACATCTTCACTAAGTAGTTTTGAGTTTTCTGATAGATTATCCAACTCTTTTTGTAACATAAAGAATGAACTCTGTTCTCTTCTAATATCACTCTTTAAAGACTCAGGAAAGACCAACTCTTCATTTTCTGGTTCTAGTTCTTCCTCTTCCTCATTTTGTATATTAAGTTCAATTCCTTGACTAACTACCATTTCTCCCAGAATTTGATTGTTTATTGCATAATTTTCCAAAATCACTTTTCTTTCCGTCTTAGCTAATGGGGGTAATTTAACTCCACCAATAAATAACTTATCCATATATTCAGAAACTAGTTCACTGCGTTGTTTTTTATCAGCATATTCATAATCGAACTCTTTATACTTATGATGTATGGCCATTTCCAGTAATTGTTCATCTACTGCCACTAACACAATGATTCTTTTGACCAGTTCTTGATCGTCAAGCATCACTCTTAAAGCATCGATGATCTGAACTATTTTCTCTTCACTGCACCTATCTAAATCGTCTACAAACAATAATAATCGCTTGTTTATGTTCTCTTCTTTTGTTTTATCATTTACTTGTTCTTCAACTTTTTCTTTATCACTTTCTTTTTTCTGGTATTTGCCCAACCAATGTTTTACCAGTATAACCAGTTCATCCTGTATTTCGGCTTGAACACCCAATATATTATTGTAATTATGTACTTCGGAATACTTTTTAATGGTGTCTTTTACTGGCTGATAAAACTTTTTATACATTTTGATAAAAGCCTTTATTCCAAATAAACCTACTGAGGTCAATAAATAATAGGTTAGATCTTGCAAATATGAATTACCAATTTTAAAGGTGACTATTAAACTCACTACAAATGTTAGACTTAAGAATATTAAAGACCAATACCCCTTTCGTTTAATATTCAAAGAAAAAGTTCTTTCAAACCTTTTCCATCGGCTCCATTTTCCTTGATTACCCTCGTTTAAATATGCTTCTAAAACTTCATTATACAAATGTGCCCAAATGGTTTCCGTTTCTTGGTATTTCCAAGCATTAAACTCTAGATGATAATAATTATGATCTAAATCTCTATATCGATTTTTTATCTCACCGATGATCTGATTATATAAAAATGTCTTTCCTCTTCCCCATCTTCCGAATACTCCTAACATCTGACCTTTATTTTCTTTTAAATTATCAATCAAACTAGTAAACTCTTTTGCTACTATAATTACATCCAACTTCGGGTCTGTTTTCTCATCGATAACTATTTCTTGTCCAGATGCAACATTATAAACTATATTGGGTAACTCTACAGGTTCATTAATAGCT
>JABSPN010000596.1 GCA_013214425.1 Flavobacteriaceae bacterium
ATGTACTTCCGTTGATAGAAAAATCAATCACATCGTGTAAGTTGTCATCTGCCTCAATTTCTATTGCAGGAGCATCTCCTTTAATAAAGCAAACTTTAAATTCTTCTCCAATATCAATAGCACTGTAAGCAGCTAAATCATGTTGCTTTACTGTAACAAACCTGCTTCCTTTTATTTTTTCTTTCTTTTGGGAGAATACGTTGCTAGATAATAAGATCAAAACAACTAAAACTAAAACTTTCTTCATGCCTTGTTAGTGTATAATTTCGTACAATTCTAGTGGTGCATTATTATTGGCTACCATTAGTATTGACTTATTGTTAATGGTTATATTTTTAATGTCTTTGCTATTCATATTGTTGTAAAAACTTGTATTGTTTAGCGAAGTAAAGTTTCCTTTAGAATCTCCAAGTAGGACAAAACCTTTTGAAGCATCATAGCGAATGGTTTCTACTTCAGCGTTAAATAAATTACCAACTCCCAGGACATCCATATGTCCGTCGTTATTGACATCTGCCAATTCCATAGCAAGAGTAGGGCCAAACTGTGTTTCGATGTTTAAATCTTTCATATTAAACTGACCACTTCCATCATTTTCTAGATAAACGGTTTCAAATTTAGTGGCCTTTCTATGAAAAGCATCAGCAAGTTCTTCACTTCCGTAGATATCCTCCATATCAGAAGTAGCAAACTCTTTATAAGATTGAATTTTATCTAATAAAAATGGGTTTTGTTCTGAAGAACATTCCTTACCTCTTACTGGAACTAACTTCCCTTTATACATTTTACTTAAAACAATATCGAAGGTTCCATTCTTATCAAAATCTTTTCCGTAGACATGTAAAGGTTTCTTTTCTGATGGGTGAAATTTATTGTTGTTTCCTAAATTTCCAACAATTAAATCCTGATCGCCATCATTGTCAAAATCATGAGAAACAATACTGTTAAACCATCCCGTCAGATTATCAATTGCAGGGTTAGCAGACTTTTCAAATGTTCCATTATTATTTTTGAATACCGTTACAGGAATCCATTCTCCCGCTATTACTAAATCTTTGTCGTTATCATTATCGACATCAATAAACTTCGCATCGTTAATGATTCCTATATCACTTAGACCTTTAGCTTTTGTTTCTGTGACATCAGTAAATTTACCATTGTTATTTTCTAATAAGTAGGAGGTAGGAGTAAGTGGGTACTTTCCTGGTATGATATTTCCTCCAACAAATAAGTCTAAATCACCATCATTATCAAAATCACTGGCAGTCACACTCTTTCCACTGGTTTTCATTGACGGTAGGTTTGGTTGGCGTTTAAATCTTCCTTCTCCTTCGTTAATGTATAATCTATCCTGGATTCTTCCATCTACTCTTTCTAGTTCATAACCACCACTAACAACATAAAGATCTAAATCTCCATCGTTATCGGCATCAAAGAACAGGGCATTGATATCTTCACTTCTTTTATCTTTATACCATAAAGGTTTGTTCACATGCGCATATTCAAATGTGCCGTCAGGTTTTTGGAAATACATGGCTGCTTCTTCATCCATGGCATTACCAATAAAGAAATCATCTAAGCCATCACCGTTTACATCACCAA
>JABSPN010000597.1 GCA_013214425.1 Flavobacteriaceae bacterium
CCTAAATAAACGGTGTTCTTATTACTATCCTTAGAATCAGCTCCTACACCAAATCCGAAGAAACCCGGGCCTCCTGAAGACTCCATTTCTATCATGAAAGCCTGAAGGTCTTCTATATTATTGATTGCGTCAATTTTCTCTAAATAAGGCTTAACAGGGTCGATTCCTTGGTTATTTCTGCTTTCTGTATCCATGATGGTTTTAAATAAAGCTACTGCTTTACCCTGATCTGAATTTAAATCCAGATTTTCATCTTCCATTGCAGCTTTAAGGATTGCCAGAGCATCTGCATCTGTCTTCTTTCTTAGCTCATCAAAACTTCCCCAACGGGTTCTATCTGCTGGTATTTCATTATTTTGTAACCAAGTGCCATTTACATACTTAAAAAAGTCTTCATTTGGACTAACCGATTTATCCATCAAAGACAAATCAATTCCAGGTATTTGTTCTACCTCAGCTTTAGACTCCATTTCTGGATCTGCCTTCGGTTCTTTTTTACAAGCAACAAATACTATCGCAGCCGATAAAATGAATGCTGTTTTTCTAAGATTTAGTTTCATTTAATTTGAGTTTTTAATTGCTTCACAATGTACTTATTTCTCGTCTATTAGCTTAGCAGATTAACATCTCGTTAAGAAAATAGAAAACCCGAAGTGTAAATTTAATACTTCGGGTTTTATAAAGATGGTTGATTTATTTATTGTAATTAATTCTTGATAATTGTTCTAACTGATCTGTTCTGATCGTCATTTAAAATCAAGAAATATGTTCCAGTTGCCAATTGAGACATATCTAGACTCAATTCATTTGGTGAAATTTGTGTTGGACTGAAATTATTTTGTAATCTTCTGCCACTAATATCAACTATTGAAACAGATACGTTTTCTAGGTTATTTGAACTTGTAATATAAATGTTAGCATCTGTTGGATTTGGATATACTCTCAAATCATTAAATTCATTATCGTCAATACTCAATAATGGATCAACATTGATAGCAAAGTTTACTACTTGTGGTGAGGTTCCACAATTAGGCGTGAATGTAATGGCTACAGTCCAGTTTCCTTCATATGGCCCTGCATCTACAATACTTGGTAAATTAACACTGTTTGTTGTAAACGTACTTAAATCCGGAGCAGTCCAAACAAGCGTTCCACTAAAGGCACTAGCTGGTAAATCTAAATCTACATTCGCTCCCGGCGCTACATTTATAGTCGTTCCATCATTAAAGTTTGTTACCGCACCACTATTGATTTGATACGTTGTATCACCATCAGATAAATCTGGGTTATCAGCATTTACAGTAACATTAACTGGAGTTCTAACCGACTCACATCTTCCTCCGCTTGTAGAGATATTCCAATCGTAGAAGAAATAATAATAGTTAGGATCATCAACTGTATTGTCAACAATTGAAACCACTCCTGAAGGAGAAGTATAAGGGAATGCTACCCCGTTACCAATTGGCGTTCTTCTCATATTAACTAATCCACTAGGAATAGAAATTGTATAACCATCACCCTTAGGAATGTTGAAGTTTACCGTTACTAATGATTGTCCTGCCGGGATATTTACAGTTGTTGAAGCTACTGGATTTCCTG
>JABSPN010000598.1 GCA_013214425.1 Flavobacteriaceae bacterium
TCTTTAGCAATCTCTAACTGACTTTGACTTGGTGTGTTTTTTAGTTCAAAAAACTTTTTCGAACTGAAGTCATAACGTTGTTTTCCGGGCACCACGTGATACGCAACATTTCTTGAGGTTACTTTTTCAAGATATCTGATAAGACTATTTACAGGGCCAGGAAAATTAAAGATCATTGAGAAACGGTCGGCATCATCAAAAACAACTTGAAATCCTATGATTTTTGATGCCATCATTGCCGGAAAAGCACTTTCAAAACCAAGCGCCCAAACAATGTCTTTTTTGTTAAGCTTTAAGGCATAAAAAAAGGACTTTATAAGCCATAAAAAATAAAGTGGCTTTACTTTACTTGTTCCGTAGCCTCCTCCTTTTAAAATGATTTTTTTATTGATTTTGAAATCGAGCCTTTTTTCTTCTCTTTCACCTTCAATTCTTTCCCAACCTATATGGGTAAGCTCTTCGTAACCTAGTTTTTTATTCAAAAAAATACTGAGCTTGTAAAGTCTAGTTCTTTCTGATAGGGAAGAAAGTGGGGCTATAATGTTAATTCTTTTCATCAATAAAAACCTTTACTGCATAACTGTGCGAAATAATAAGTCTAATCAACCAATGTAATGTAGTTAAAGAGGCGATAACAACTATAATTATTTCGATTGCAATATTACTGATTAAACTCAATAAAACAAGAGTAATATAGCCTATTAGTGCTCCCCAGTTTAATCCTGCCGTTTTATATAAATGTTTGTTGCTCCCAAAAACGCCTAAATACAATGAAGAAGCAGTATAAACAGTTCTAATCACACAGCAAATAAGCACACAAATGACCAATGCTACATTCACTTGATTCATCGGGATTCCTTTATACCAATCCAATAATAAAATTCCTGCCCCTAGTGAGATTAATGACATGACTATGGCAAAACCCAATAGTTTTACTTGTAGTTTATTGTACTCTGATCTGAAAATCTCCTTTTTTGCTCTAAGTTTAGGACCAATGATAAAGCCAATAAATCCGTTAGCGCTTAAGATTATTGGACTAAAAACAGCAAAATACATGAATAGTTCAGAAGATATTGTTTCATTTCCACAGAGGTTAATAATGAATTGTTCTCCATAAATAGCACTGGTAAGTGTCATGTTATGTAAGAAAAATGCTAAGCCTGTTTTTCTGAGCTCTTTAAAATTATAATTGCCTTTTTCTTCTGAAGGTATGTTTCTAAAGTTTTTGAGATAAAGTCCTATTAAAAGAATGGCTATGAATGCTAAACTGATCACCAATAATTGCAACATTTTATCCTGAAACAAAATAAAAAAGAGGGCAACTACCACTATTTTCCAGCCATTAGTGGCCAATTGTGCAATGGTATATTTTTGATTGGCTCTGTAGATACTTGACAGAAAAATAACAACCGAAAATACATTAAGAACTATAAAATACACAACCGTAATATACTACCATATGAAACTAATTATTAAGAATATAACTTATACGAATAAATATACCACTTACTTTTTTATCTCGACCCCTTGTGGCTTTGGAATCTGCGGCATGACATAAAGTGC
>JABSPN010000599.1 GCA_013214425.1 Flavobacteriaceae bacterium
TGGAGCCCCGCCTCCGTTGTGTGGGACATAATCCTTATCTTTTTCAGAAGTATACGTATTGATTACCTTGCCATTACTGTCAGTCACAATTAATTCAACTGGTTTCGATGAATCAACTTCTGGTAATTCATAGTACAATTCAACACCATTTGTAGGATTAACCCCTGTAAAGTCTTGGGTTCCATCAAATGAATTGGTATCTCCGCTCATAGGGCTTCCCCAGAAGCCGTAATAAATAAGTTCTGGATGATATAGCTTGAAGGCTGTGTTTTTATCATCATACTGAGAGAGCAACGACACATTATCTAATATCCAGAACGCTCTGCCTGAAGTAGCTACAACTAAATCATTTTGATTTAACATTAAATCAAGAATAGGGGTTACAGGTAAGTTTCTTTGAAATGATTCCCAATTGGCTCCGTTATCGAAAGAAATATAAATTCCTAATTCTGTTCCTGCATACAACAAGCCTTTCTTAGTATGATCTTCACGAACTACTCGAGTAAAGGCTCCCTTTGGAATTCCATTGTTAATGGCAGTCCAAGTTTTTCCGTAGTTTGAACTCTTGAAAAGAGCAGGAGTATAGTCCCCCAATTTGTATTTAGTCGTGGCGATATAGACTACAGCGGGGTCATGCGGAGAAACTTCAATAGCATTCACAAGAGTTTCTCCTAGGTTTTTTGGAGTAATGTTCTGCCATGATTGTCCGTTATCTCTAGTAATATGCACTAGTCCGTCATCACTTCCGGAGTAAAATACCCCTTTCTTATGTGGTGATTCAACCAGATAGCTAATTGTTCCATAATTTTCTGCACCTACAGCTTCATTGGTATATGGTCCGCCACCTTTACCTTGTTTTGCATCAATATCTCTAGTCAAATCAGGAGAAAAATGTGTCCAAGTCTTCCCCAAATCTGTAGATTTTAACACCAATTGTGCTCCGTGATAAATTGTATTGGGTTCGTGTTGAGACCAAATAATGGGTGCATTCCAATTGTACAGGTATTTCATATCTCTAGCTGCTTTTCCAAGGTATTGAATAGGTGCAGCCATGATATTTGTACTAATCTTGCTTTGCATATCTAATACTTCAATTGTCCCTAGATAACTTCCTCCAACAGTGTGTGTTGGGTTGTCTTTGTCAAATGCTAAAAAAGCACTTTCACCTCCAGCCGCATAAGTCCAATCACGTTCTGAAATAGCATATCCAGTCATATTAGCACTGGTAATTTTAACTGAAGTGTTATCTTGTTGTCCAGCATAGATGTTATAAGGGATTAGATTATCGACATTAATTCTATAAAACTGTGCTGTAGGGATAATGTCTTGAGTTGACCAACTTTTTGCAAAATTGAACGATATGGCAGCACCCCCATCATTGGCAATGACCATGTTTTTAGGATTATTTGGATTAATCCATAAATCATGATAATCACCATGTGTTCCAGAGAGTGTCTCCCAAGTTTTTCCACCATCTTTTGTTCTGTAGACGCCTCTTTCTTCATGCTCACCCCATGGAGAACCAATAGCGCCAACATAAACCACATTAGGGTTTTCT
>JABSPN010000006.1:0-12332 GCA_013214425.1 Flavobacteriaceae bacterium
CGGCTATAGTTCTTGCAACTTTTAAAATGCGATCATAGGCCCTTGCTGAAAGGTTTAATCGTTCCATCGCCGATTTTAATAACTCTTTTGAAGCTTGATCTAATTGACAATATTTTCTGATTTGTCTAGTATTCATCTGGGCATTATAATGTACTTGCTCTACTTCTAAAAAACGTTGGGTCTGAATCTCTCTAGCTTTTGTTACCCGTTCTCTTATCATTACTGAACCTTCACCTTTGCGATCGTCTGATAGTTTTTCAAAAGGCACTGGATTGACCTCGATATGAATATCGATACGATCTAGTAAAGGACCAGAAATCTTACTCAAATACCTTTGCCTCTCCCTGGGTGAAGAATTCAAGACATTGTTGGGATCATTAAAATAGCCTCCGGGACTCGGATTCATACTCGCTACCAACATAAACGACGAGGGATAGGTCACTGTAAATCGTGCTCTGGATATAGTGACTTCCCGATCTTCCAGTGGTTGTCGCATGACTTCCAATACGCTACGTTTAAACTCAGGTAATTCGTCTAAAAACAAGACTCCGTTATGTGATAAGGAGATCTCACCGGGTTGTGGATATTGCCCACCTCCTACCAATGCCACATCTGATATGGTATGATGCGGACTTCTAAACGGGCGTTCGGTCATTAATCCTGAATCGTTAACTCTTCCTACTACTGAATGAATCTTGGTGGTTTCCAAAGCTTCATTCAAAGTCATTGGAGGAAGAATAGACGATAATCGTTTGCTTAACATGGTTTTCCCTGAACCTGGTGGGCCAATTAGGATGATGTTATGTCCGCCAGCTGCAGCTATTTCCATACAACGTTTGATGCTTTCTTGTCCTTTGACGTCAGCAAAATCGAATTCTGGTTGTTCCAGTTTTTTATAAAACTCTTCTTTAATATCGACTATGGTTTGCGTCAAGGGTTCTTGTTTATCAAAGTACTGAATCACCTCAACGATATTTTCTACTCCGTATACTTGTAGTCCGTCAACAATAGCAGCTTCTTTTGCGTTTTGTATTGGAAGAATAAACTTTTTATATCCTTCTTCCTTGGCTTTGATCGCAATAGGCAAAGCTCCTTTTATGGGTTGTAAGTTACCGTCTAAAGACAACTCTCCCATGATGAGATACTCATCTAAGTTTTCTGATTTTATTTGCTCTGAGGCTGATAAAATCCCAATAGCCAAGGTCAGGTCATAGGCAGAGCCTTCCTTGCGTAAGTCGGCAGGGGCCATATTGATGGTAATTTTCTTACCAGGAATACGATAGCCCAGATTTTGCAAAGCCGCCGCTATCCTAAAATTACTTTCTTTAATGGCATTATCGGGTAGTCCCACCAAATGATATCCGACCCCTTTATCGACATTTACTTCAACTGTGATTGTTGTGGCTTCAATTCCAAACAAAGCACTTCCGTAGACTTTTTTAAGCATATAACTTGTTTGCTCTAAAGTAATTCAGGAGTAAGAACTAATATTGAGTTTTATCGATAAATCTAATTTCTAAGGAAAATTTGTTTTATCTATAACTGATCTGAATGTTGAAAATAAAATCTTATCTTAACACTATTAAATTAACCAACCAAAATCAAACTTTTGTGTTTTATAAATCTAACGAAGACTGTACTCGTTATTGGGTATATAATTAAGAATTTTTATTCCGTTTTCCTTCAAATGAATCGACATTAGATATTGCTTTTATTGGATGTGTTGATCAGCCAGGAACAGGTCCAGAAATGCATACCCATACTTCTGAAGAAACATTTTATGTATTAGAAGGTGCTGTCACTTTTTCCTATTGGGATGAAGCCAATCAAAAAATCGTATCCTTTACTGGCGGACCAGGAGCCATTGCTCATATTGATGCGAATGTTCCTCATATGTATAAAAATGCTGGTGAGAGTCCGTCACGATTAGTTGCAGCCTTAAGTAATGGTAGTAATATCGTGGATTTCTTTATGAAGTTTGCTGTTGAAAAAAATGAAGGAGACGCTGTGCCGACTCCTCCAACAGCCGACCAATTAGCTGTTTTTGCTACGGAAGCTGAAGCACATGGAATTTATGCATGGACTCAACCTTAATAAAAACAAAAAGCCAATCTGAATAGATTGGCTTTTAAACTCTTTAGCTTCTGTTGGTGTTTTCACTAACAGTTTGCTGGGAATTTGTTGGTCGAAAAGACCAACAATGGAAAAATAAATCCCCTACAGTGTATAATCAATCCACTCTCCAAAAGTTCCATTTTTTCCGGACTCAAATGTTATATTCCCCACTTGGTCATATTGTCTTTCTACCCAACCGCTTTCAGTTTCAATCTCCTCAAATTTCACACTTCCGTCTGGCCAAAAGGCTTTTGAAGGGCCTATATCATTATAATCATCTAGTTGATCATAATAATTTAATTGGCCATTATCATAGTATTCGATTTGATAACCGTATGGCCTACCATTTTGCCATTCTTTTTCATTCATTATGATTCCATTTTGATAGTACGTTAGAATGACAAAACCGGTATAATTTTCTTCTATTAATCGAGTATAAATTTTTTGGTTATCCTTTCCTCCATATACTCTTTCTAATTCTGGTTTTATTAAGCTCATAGTTTAATTTACAAATAATATAGTTATTAAATCTGTTATACTAGAACAATGGAAACACCTTGCCATGTCCTTACCTGAATCAATATTTCTATTAACACCAAAAATATTTTTAAAAATCTCTACGCTAATTTTATTTCCTGGATCAATTTGATGTAATAATTCGTTTAATGCTCTTACTTCTGCATGTTCGCCCGGAAACTTACCTCCTCTTTCAAACAATCTAGTATCTGTATTCCTAGCACTTCTTTCAATGTTTTCAATATACAACTCTATACGCCTTTTCAATTTAGGGTGCAAAGGCTTGTCTCCTATTTTGATATACAAATCATCTAAAAATCTTACATAATCATTACTTTTTGTAAAAGAAATTAAATCCCAATTTTTAACAGTTATCCCGCTAATCTCTCTTACATATTTATTTAAATCAGATTTTGAAATATTTGTTTTACTAACAAACTTTTTACCATCTGTCATCACAGAGACTAAAACTTTTTTAGCATCATCAGATGAACAAGCCACTATAAATAGGCTTAAGATAATTACTGGTAATACAATTAGTTTTTTCATTTTATACGCTTTTAAATTATACTTTACTGATGAGTAGTAATTATTTAGATCGTCATTAGATTTCTCATCTTATCAAGAAATAATAACTCAAATGATGTTAATCTTATTTATCTTGTGATTCCTTAAAAAAATCTAGTTCATATTTATAATCAACAGTAATAAATATACCGTAATCTTCGGCTAAAATTGGATATTGATACGTACCATCTTCAAATGGATTATTTTTATCTACCCTAATAATTGTGTCCTTGTAGTTTGGGGTGAAATTAAATTCAAATTCTATATCTCTAATATCATTTTTAGCCTCTGCATCGAATGATTTATAAGCCAAAGTAACATCTTCTAAATGAGGGATTCTTTCTGGAACTCTATAATACTTCTTTTTTGAAAGATTTTTCTCTTCATAAAAGAAACCAACTGGTATTTGTTCCTTTACTAGCTCAAATGATTTGGATTGATTATGCACATCATCAGATCCAACACCATAACTGGCTAAGACATTATAGTATAGTGATTTCATTTCAACGTAATTAAACCCTTTTTGAGGCTTATACTTAATTGACTCATCAAATAAAATATCTCGATAAAATAATTTGGTTTCCAATCGTATAACTTCTCGATCACTATTACCTTTTACGATACTGTATCTAGTTATCTCTCTATAAACAGAATTTGGTGATTGATACAAAAAGAACAAATCATCTTTATTATACCAGTTTTTACTACTAGGAGAATCTCTATAAAACATCCTAATAAAATCTCTTTGATTCAAATTAATTGGTTTAGCTCCTTTTTTGTTTTCAAAGTTTATAGCATCCTGACTTGTTTTACAATTCAAACAAATTTTAAACTTGTAATCATTTTCAATAATTCCTTGATTTTGCTTTTTACAACTAAATAGGACTATCAAAAAAAGTATAACTGTATAATATCTCATTATATTCATATTAATTAACAATTGAAGAAACTAAAAGATAAGCATCTGAAATGGCATCAAGTTTATTTTTCTGACGTACTCTAAACTCGTTTTCAATTTTTCTTGCTATTTGCTTTTTTTCGTTATCTCTTAATATATTAATTGTTTCCTTCATAAAATCAGCTCGCATTTTATCCATATCAGGATGGGAAAAATCTAACATTCCTACTTTTTCTGAATCTAATTCTATCGTAAAACTATCCTCGACTGCATTTCTGATTCTTCCTTTAGAACCAGAAAACATAAACGTTCTGAACAAATCTGCAAAATAATCTCCTAAAACTCCTATATTCCTCTTTGGAAATTCTTCAGATTTTTCTCTATCTGTGGGCTTTAGGTTTGAAATTTTATCCCCCAAAAGAAGTCCAAGAGTTTTTTGGTTAAAATCTACATCACTATTGTATAGTGTCCCTCCTAATTCTCTTACCACTTGTTGTCCTTTAAATTCCATTCGCTTCCTTTTTAATTCATCGAAAGCATGAATTGGAAAATTATTTAGCATTCCTCCATCACCCCACAATCCTTTATAAAATAAATTGTATTCCCTGTCTCTATTTCTATCTACATCATAATCTACATAAATTGGTTTAAATACTATAGGGATATTCATTGAAATTGCAACAGCCTCAGTAACTGGAAAATCAGGTGTATGATATGCCGAAAAGAATAAAGGTCTCTGCTGTGAAATATTTGTTCCGCTTATTATAAGATCTACTCCTGTAAATTTATAAAAATCATAAAAGGTAATATTTTCAGGTTTGGGAAAAGTATAATTGTAATCCCTTTTAAATTCTTCAGAATATTTATCAATTAAATACTTTTTCATCATAGATTGAAAGAAAAATCTAATTTCAAATCCCGAAAACAGGCCGCGATGATACAGAAAGTTATGTATGTAATTTCCTGCCATTTGAGCATCTTTAATTTTATTTCCCGTCCTATAAAATAATCTTTGTATAAGTGGATCATTAATTACCTCTTCCTCAAGAAATGACTTCAAAATATTGGCTCCAAAGTTTTCAAGATTAATTCCAGCTAATGTATCATACGGAAAAACTCTTTGCCCTCGCTCAACTGACCTATAAAAACCATTGGGAGGATCTAAAAATGTTTCAGCTGCATTAACCCCTGAAATTGGTAATAGTCTATCTCCATTATCAATAACAAGAGCATATTTATCATTAAGACTTGTCTGATAGTTTTTATTAACAACAGTTTTTATTTCATTGTCAATTTCCTCTCCGCTTAATCCTAATGAAAGCATAAATGCTGTAATTGCACCTGCTGAAGCACCAGATATTCCCTTTATTGGCCTTCTTACATCATCATCTAAATCAGATAAAACATCTATCAATCTTTCAACACCCAGTGATTCTTCCAAAGCTTTTATGGCTCCTAAATAAATAATACCTTTTCCTCCTCCTCCTTCGAATGTAAGATATTCGATATCGTTTAAATCTATTTTCTTCATAATTGAGTATAGATCTAATTAGTCTTATCTCCTTCAATTGTTCCAGTAGAACCAGAACTATCTTTAGGGTCAGTTACAATTACAGTTTTATCTGCATTGGCTCCAATGAGTTTGCTATCTCCTTGCCCAGCTCCATTTTCTTCGTCACAGAAACACGGTAATCCGTTTCCATCTACTGCTCCAGATTGTGCTTGTAATACACTTAAAGCTGAAGGCACTCTAATTTCCCATGGTTCTCCTACTGGTTCTGGATCTTGTTGTTCTAATTCATCAACTATAGATATATATAGATCATCATCGATAGTAGGTACTTCCGATCCATTCCATATCTCACCAGTTTCCATATAATACATCATCACTTCTTCAAAATTAGGTCTAACCGGTACGACTACTCGAGCCATTCCAGATTGTAAAAAGCCTCTAAAAATAGGATCTGAATCATCTAATCGATAGATTTCTTTCCATTGACATTGTTTTCCCCAATAATATGGATAGAACAAATAAGACATGATTTCCCAATCTATGGCTTGTTCAAAAAACTTAACCTCACGAGCATAACATCCTAAATCACTATCAAAATTAATGGCAGGCATATCCATAGCAGTATCACACACTTCTACATCATTATAGTATCCTTTTCCCATATTAGCACTTAACCATTGCATACAAGCTTTTTTAAGTTCTTGTTGCTCAATATTCCTATTGTATAGTGGGTTATTACCATTGATTTGTATACCAAATGATGCTTGTGATCTAGCGTTCGCAATTTCACTATCATATTGCTGCTTGGCATCTTGATATGCTGCGATAATCTTATCGAATGTGTCTATTTTCCATTCATCATAAGTTTCCTGTTTTCTAGAACAAGTTACAGTAACATTAAAATGGGCAGTCCAAACTCTATACGCTCTAAATGAAAAAGGAACTGCTCCTTCTGTAATATCTGTAAAACCATAAGAAGAACTTAAATCGCCATCATGAGCATTCCTTCTTTTATCTCCTAAAGCAATCGAAAAACTCCAATCTGGATTAGTTTGCCTTAAAAGAGACCAAACTATAGTACCTGATATCGCTGTATATCCCTCTGGTATCATCAAATCATTAAATGCTTGTGCTTCAGTATCAGTACTATTAACTTCTTTCTCATACGATTTTGCAATTCTCTTTGTAGCTGGAGGTGGCGGTGATACTTTTACCCCATATTGAGATGCCCAATAAGCATAATTTGATGCATTCAAACTTTGATGATTTGCCAATCCGTTTTCTCTAGGATCTAATGGTTCTTCAAGTGAAACCCCTACTTCATCACTTTGAGCCATTGCCCATAAATGAAACTTAGCTGGTTCAGGAATCATAAATTCTAACATTAATCGCTTCCCGTAATTGACAACTTGATTCTTATAAATCTTATCAACCCATCTGTATAAACCAGTTACATGTCCGTCTGAATTACCTGTATTATCCAATACATGCAAGTTATTTTCTTCAAACTCTTCAATTATTTTGTTTACTCGTTCTTCTCGAACTCTTCTTACTACCCTATCTAAAGCTCGACTGGTAACTTCTTGAGAATAACTCACCGACTGACTATTAGAATCTGTAGTAGAGATTGCTGTTACAAATCCAGAATCTACTGTTAAACGTGTAGGACCAAATCTAGTCGATAAATTCACCCCAATATCGAAAGCAGAATCTTCTTGAATAACTTGAGAAGTTTCACTTTCCATTTCATAACGATCTGTTGTAGAGGTATCTCTTAACTTCTCAGTTATTTCTTCCGTCTCAAATGTAGTTGTTGTTTCTTCCCTTCTTAAACGTCTTGTAGAACGCTCTTTAGCTTCTCCTTGTAATATATTTTCAATATGAGAAACTTCTCCGGGAACATAACAACATATTTCTTGCTCAACTCTTAAATAATCTCCAATACCTAAATTCGTAACTCCTTCACATGGATCTTCAATTGGTGAATCTGTATCTGAAGCTGCATTTCTAAGACATAAATCTTTGACAACACTTTTATTACTAGCAAATGCCATATCAACTAGCATTTCATCACCTGGATTACTTTCCTGAGTTTGATAGATTGCCACATTGTCTACAAAAAAAGTAATGTTTCCATTTTGTCTTTCAATCTTTAATTGAGTTCCGATTGCTACTCCTCCTGAAATGGTTGGTACTACAGTTCCATTAACAATTACATCAAGTTGCAATACAACCTGATAAGTGCTCATAAAGTTCATTGTAGTTTTAAATCCATATTGTAATGATGTTACATCATTATCTTGATTTGTATAAGACAATCCGATAGCTGAATTACCTATATTATGAACTTTCCCATGATATGTCCATTGTAAAGATCCTGAACCAGGAAGTTTTTCAACAGATTCAGCCCCTGAAGTACCATAAGTTGTGGCACTAGTTGTAGAATAGATTAAGTTATTTAAAACATCTACAAATATATTTTGTGTGTTCGTAAGGTTTGGAAGTGGACAAGTTGAAGGGTTGTCTAAAGGAGATTCTTTTAAGATCACTCCGCCTGTAATTAAGGTTCTATTACTAAGTTTTTTATTAACAAAACTAGTATTATTTAAACCTGATATTTCTTCTTCAATAGTCTTAATGGCTACATTAATGTCCTTTTGCTTATTCAAATCAAAAGCCTTAATTACTTCTATTGTTTGAGAAGAGACCTTACCTTTTAGATACTTTTCGTCTAATGGGTTTTCAAATTCGTTAATAATCTTATCTATAGGAATTGAGGTTAATCCCACATCATTTCTTCTCCCTCCTCTATCATCATCTTCTTCCTCTACTTCTATTTCAACTTTATCCAGATCATTTATATAAGTAACTTGTAACTTTAAAAGTTCTTCAATAGCAGTTTCATATGCTGTCAATTCCGACTCGATTTGATCTTGAGACTTATCAATCTCATCATCGAAACTTGGTGTTTTTGCAATCTGTTGAGATTTTACGCTTCTTGAAGATAAAATTTTATTAGGTATCACAACATTTGCAGATGCTAAACGCATCAAATCACTATCTTCAGTTACTAAAGCTGTATCATTATAATTTTTAAGAAAATTATTAGCAACTAAAAATGTAATAGATGCTTCTCGTAACCTTGATCCATCCTCTTTAATAATTAGATTGATTAAGTTATCCCAAACTAAAGCTTCTTTGTCGGCATCTAATACTTTTAAGCCATCTACTTTTTCTTCAACAATACTCTGGTTCAAGCTTGTTCGATTTCTTATTAACCAATTAGAAAAATTATAAAGGCTTTCATCAATATCTTTTAATTTTTCTAAATCTATTTCTCCAGAAAAACTATTCGATAAGTTTATTAAATCTGCTGGATGGATTTTATCCTCTGAACCAACATAATTACTTAAAAAATGACTTAAAGTCTCATCGAGATGATAAATAAATCCCTTACTTAAATTCTCGTCATTTATTAATTGTGGGGATCTTAATGAGATAAATTTGAATAAATTCGATCTGTTAGCTGCTTTCTCTTCAATTGGAAAGTATGGTGGTTTAGTGTCCATATGTATGTACGTTAATTAGTTATAAATCCTTATAAAATTAAGAAATAAAATAGCTGAAGTTTTATTAAGAAATGTTAAAGGGTTTTTATACCCTTTATTAACTTATTAACCGAAAATTAGCTAACAATTTGTCATACAGACGGATAAACAACACTTAGTTAGCAGAAAATAATTATTAAGCCGAATAAAACTGGGTGTTTATACCTGAATTAAACTACGTTAAAACCCCAATCAAATGAGCTCTAAACAAGAAAGCCGATCTCTTTAGATCGGCTTTATATATTGGTATTTGGTTTTGTTACGGTACTAAAGGTGACGAAATCGATTGGGAGTCATGTAGTCTTAAATAAAACATTCCTGTTCCTGCTGATCCTAACATTAATCCCGGATTTTCTTGTTGTCCGCCAGTTTTTCCACTTGGATCATTCACCCCACTTGGGTACACCGTATTGCTCTTATCATAATGTTGAATGGCAAAATCTGCTGACCTCTGTGCCATGGCTCTGTACTCAGGCTTTTGTAAGACATCACTAGCATATAATAAGATATCAGAGTTTCCTATTAATCCGTGGCATAAACAGCAGTTGGTTCCTGAATTAGGATTCAGCTCTCTTTCTACTGTTTTCATGGTTGTATTAATCGCAGTAGTCGCCTCCTGTAAGAAATACTCTTGCTTGGTCATTTCATAAGCCTTGATATGCGCTATCGCAATTCCTGGTGCTCCATGACACCACACAGCTCCAAAGTTCGGCAATCCTGTTCCTGTATACTGACGTAAATCTGGCCAGTTTTGTACTTGCTCGTTAAACCACTTTTTCTCGTATTTGAATCCGTTCATCGCGGCATGCCAATAGGTTTCGTCTTGCGTAGTGGCATAGACCTCTAATAAGGCAGAAGCCATTCCTGAAGCCCCATGTGAATACCCTGTAAGGGCATAGTTCTGATCTACTGTTTTCCATGACCAGGCATCGTCTTCTTTAATGGCTTTATCGATTAAGAAATCCCCACATTTTTTAGTCAGATTTAAGAAATCTTCATCTTGTTCTGCATAATATAATTTTACTAATGCTGAGATAGCGCCAGCAGCACCAGAAATTATGTCTACTTCATGATCACCAATGGGTTTGTCTTGAATTGATTTTACTTGTTCAATTCCTATTTTTTTCCATTTATCCTCTCCTATCTTGTTCCCTATTTTCCATAGTGTAAATCCTAGTCCTACTCTTCCGGAGTAATAACCATAATTATTAGCTAGCCCCTCATCCAAATTGTATTCGATACTTTTTAGGGTTCCGTCTAATGTATATTTTATTACTGGATCTTGAGTCTTTACATACAATTCTGCTAAGAACCAGGCAATTCCTGTAAGTCCGCTGTACAGTTCAATTCCGCAAGCCTTATAAGCTGTTTCGTAATTCTGCCCTACAACGGCTACCTCATGCCCAGTCCAATTACACATGTCTTTGTACCAGATGGCTTCTTTAGCTAGATAAGTTCCTATATTCATGGCAGCATCTAAATATTGCTGCGTGTGTGTTTGTGTTGCTACTGGATTATTCATATTTCGGAAATTTTGGAGTTAATGCGGTGTGTTTATTTAAATGTAATCTATCGATAGCCATACCTTTCATTGACAAGGCTCTTATGGCTGATTCTACTTGTTCTTTCTTGGATTCATTTTTTAAAAATGAATCGACTAATGCTTCTGCAATGACGGTCGATCTACTCATTCCAAAGCTAATTCCTTTTCCAGGATCTTCAGCATATCCAACTCCGTTGTACAATTTTTGAGTAAACATAGGCACATCTTCGTTTAGATAAGGAGCGATTTCTGTAATCAATGGTTTTAGTATTATCTATACGATCTGCGCGTGCTTTTTATCTAAGTACAATACTGCTGCATCTGTTCTTACATATAACTCTGGATGGTTTAAACACTTAAACTGAAACGGTATTTTATATTGATTTAAGTTTGTTGAAATTAGTTTTATTAGTTGTGATGCTCCTTCTGGTTTAATATTCCAATACAGTCTGGCAATCTCTATTTCTTGAGGAAACATGAGTTCACTGTAAACATGATAAAAAACAGGTTGTAATGTTTTATTTTCTTTATTTCTATTGATGTTGACTTTAGCATTGACTGCCACTGTTTTCTGATTTGGATTCTGAAACTTATAAGTATTCGGTTGCAACCATCTCAATTCGTCATTTTTTCTTACAAATGCATTCCCTTTTTGATCTACATTATAAATCGTCCAGTTGAAGTCATACCCACTTGAGGTGGAATTTGCCAGAGAAAGGGATTCCATAAAGCTATCTCTTTCAGTTTTCGAAGGGATTTTATTGCTTAGGTCTCCTTCCTCTATTCCGCAGTAATATCTGGAATAAATCGTATTTGTTATGGCTTGAACAAGTGTTGTTTTCTTCTGATTTGTATCCTGATTTACGTTACTACCAAAAGATTTAAAATCTTCTGAGTAAGTGCTGTAAGGTATCTGATACTGCACATATTGCTCTTCTCCATTTACCTTATAGGTACTTAACGAGGTTACTTCTATTCCTGAAATAATCTCCCGAATTTGTTTCTTATATCGTTTTCCGTCCATAGCTTATTTGATTAATTCCCACTGTCTGGCAACAGCTTCTGGGTTAGTTAAAATATGATCACAGAATTGTACTATTCTCAATGAGTTGGCATGAATATTAGGTTGAGACACATTACTTTCGAATGCAGTTTGAATCATTCGAGTTGCCATATACGATAAGGTTTTGAATAATTTCTCCGGAACTTCATCCTCCTTGAATCCTTGTAGTTTGACATACGCTTCCCAAAACACTTTTACTATTGGTTGAATCGTCTCTAAGCTGATGAACTCGTTTCCTTTCATCTGCTGACGATCATTAATATTTTTAATATTGAAACTGAATACCCAGGCACTAAAATAAGATTGTAAGGCACCTGCTACATCCCATAGTGGATCACCCAAATCGGCGATTTCCCAGTCTATTAGTTTCAAATTTTCTGTTTGTGATTCGATAATAAAATTCATCCATTTGATATCGCCATGGATCAAGCTTGTCACTTCCCATTTTTCTGATAGCTCATCGATCTTCTTTACCAAATTCGGATACTTGTGAATTTCAGAAATCACTG
>JABSPN010000006.1:12342-12787 GCA_013214425.1 Flavobacteriaceae bacterium
GCATTTTTACTACCATTTGGATCTGATGGATTCATACTACTCATAGTTAATATCCATGGTACTTTTTGAGTAAAAAACTGCAATGAACTATTGTCTCTTATTGCATCCGTTATATCAAAATGAAATGAAGACAATACCTCTGCCATTTTCTTTGCATATTTTTCGGAAAGTTGTTTCTCCTGATACGTGATTTCATGCAAGTTTTTGGCATTGGCAAAGTATTCTGTTACCAGTATATTATGATGCGGATCATATCCGTAGTATTCTGGAATATATGCAGCTGTTTCTGAATATAATTTTGATTGATGAATTAAATAATGACTTGTGGCATCTTTTTGCATCAAGTAACTATTCATCGAATCTTGATTCACCAATTGTTTGACAAATAATCCTTTTGATTTATGTTGCTGGATTTTAAAAATACAGTTTCTACTTTGAGCTTGTG
>JABSPN010000006.1:12797-21931 GCA_013214425.1 Flavobacteriaceae bacterium
CAGGTAATGTGTAATATTCTTTTTCGTTAAGCGCATATATTCATGTTTTTAGGTTAAAAGCTGCCTGCCTAGACAGGCAGCTATATAAATAAAAATAGCTTTATCGGTTAGGATAAAACTATAGTATTAGCATACTGGCCATGCTCCTGTACAGTGAAGCGTTGGAATACAATTTACAACTGGAATTGTTGGAACTTGAGCTTGTGCTCCAGCACCAGGACAAGTCATTGTACAATCGTGGTTGTATTCAGTCACGTGTTCTTGAGCCTGCGCTCCAGCACCTTGGTGACAAGTGTACCATCCTGTTTGACCTACACAATTAGGAGCTACAGTACATCCTTCTGTACCTGTTGGCCCATAACAAGCTGGTGGAACAGTTTGTACACATGTTTCCCATCCTGTTGGTCCAATATTTTGAGCTCCAGCATTTGGAGTTGCAGTTACAGTAGTACATCCTAATAATGATGTATTAGGTACTTGACATCCCTCATATGCAGTTGGCCCTAAATTCTGAGCTTGAGCCCCAGCTTGACAGTAATATGTGTGCGGTGGTACTATTGTACAAGTTCCATCTGGAGCAGTTAAACCTCCTCCTTGATTACAAGCAATTTGAGTACATACAGTCGCTAAAGTATGACCGCATCTCTCATATCCTGTTTGACCTGGACATCCTTGATAAGCTGTTGGTCCAAGGTTTTGAGCTTGAGCTCCTCCTTGAGGACAAGTTAAATAGGCTGTTGGTCCAACAATACCACAGGTTCTCCATCCTGTATTACCGATAGTTTGAGCCTGTGCTCCAGCGCCTTGATTACATGTTATTGTTACTGGTGGAATTCCACATGTATGGAACCACGTCTGAATAGGCTGATTACAAGCTGGTATTCTCGTACAAAGGGTCGCAGCTGTTCCGTGAACAGTTTGCGCCTGAGCACCACCACCTTGATTACATCCTAAGGTTACTGGAGGTACTCCACAAGGACCTGGCATCGCCGTGTTTGGCGGACATGTCATTGTCACTGGAGGTATTCCACAACCGTGAAAAAATGTAGACATAATAATTTAGTTTAATGTTAATAATTGATTTTAAAAGTCTAGCTAGTATTTAATATTGATATGCGCGGTATCAATGTCGTGAACTGTCTGAAGCCTATACTTCAAGTAGCTTATATTTTGAGTCTTTCTAACTTAATTCTTGAATGGCTTCCAAAAGTGCTTTTCCATTTGGCGAACCTAAACCAGTGCATGGATTCCATGAAGGAGCTCCGACATAAAGGTTGTTGTTGCCCTCTACTATTTGATGAAAAGCAGTCTTGTTCATCAATTTGTATAGTAGTGGATTGAAAAATCCTAGTCTGTATCCCAAGTTTTGATTTAATCTGGCAACTAGTGCAGCCCATAATGGTGTTGCTAAACTAGTGCCTCCAACTTTGGTCCATTGCCCATGGAAAAAAATGGTATAACCTGTAGTATCAGCTGCATTAGCTGCTACATCTGGTACACTTCTACCTCCTGCTTTATGATATGGAGCAAATTCAGGGTGTTGGTTAATGTATTTAAGCGTCGCCGTTTGTTGGTACTCAGGTTCGGTGACTTTTTGGCTAAATCCGCCTCCTGTTCCAATTTGGACTCCTGGTTGCGATTCGTTCCAAACTACTTCCGAAGCAATCAAATCATTAACAAGATTTAACTGTGTCCCACCACATCCCAAAACATAAGGAAAGTTGGTTGGTACACTTACATTAGCAAATTGTTTATTATTATACGCTCCGTAATCTCCTGAAGCAGCAACAACAGTTATTCCTCTTATTGAAGCCTCATAAAAAACTGTGTTTAATTCATTCAATTCTAATTCTGAATATCCAAATTCAGAACCTGCCCAGCTTATAGAAATGATATCTGGTTTGTTTCTCCAATCATTTAATGCTGTTTTCATCGCGTCTAAAATTGAATTTCCGTAGTAAATCACAAACTTGGCTTTAGGAGCTAAAATTCCCGCCACCTGAATATCTGCTGTCACTTCTACATTATCATTATTTGATTTTGTTGAAGGTGCTCCAACTACCTGTATTTTGGGTTGCTTAATATCATACTTGGCAAAATAAGCCTCTAGGTCACTTTCGATGTACTGCCCACCTAATTCAATAATTCCTATAGTTTGCCCCTCTCCATCTCCATCTGGGAAATTATAGGCTTGAGCTATTTCTAAAACACTATAACCGTGTTCTTCGCTTTGTAATGGAATTCTAGCTCTTTTCCCTCCTCTTGATTCCTGATTTTGTTTAACAAATCCTGTCTTTTGAGTTGGACTATCTAAGGCATCAACTTCTTCAGGTATTGGGTAATTTAAAATCAAGTCTCCTTGCTTGTTTACAAAACGTAATGATTCTAAATGAGAAGGGTTGGTATCGTCTGAATCCAAAACATCTTTTGAGTGAATCTTTATCGTTGCTTGTCTTGATCTTTTATCTATATCGATTTTCCAATTCTGAGATTTTGCATAAGCCAATAGCTCATCTATTTTATCTTTATCCGGAGCCAAAATTTTAGTATGCTCCTTATAGGAAATATAGTCTCGATCTCTTGGGTGGCTATCTAGAATTTGTTTGATCTTTTTTTGTTCTTCTTCTGTTAGTTTTCTTGGCGGTATAAATGAATGTATTTCCAGTACATCCTCTTGGATTTGGTTTTCAGAATTAGCTTCCATAATGCAAAGGGTTGGTTAATGTTTACTCAAAATTCCTTATAAATACTCAATCGTACATGAGTAAAAACACTTGATTTTTAGATTGGGTAATACTACTATGGATTGGGTATAAACTGCTGTTTTAGTTAATTCTTAATTTAAGAAAAAGAGCGGTTTGATAGCTTTGAATACTATTAATTCACAAATTGATTGATATGGATATTCCAAAAATCAAACTAGCTATTGACGTTTACTACAAGAATGATGTGACACAAATTGTTGGTTCTGAATGTATTCATTGGGATGATGAAAAAGCTTCAAAAATTAACATCAAAGAATTGAAAAACATTGCCCCTTATGTTTTGGGAGCTTTTATGAAAGGGTATTACCTTGTATCTTACATTTATTAGAGGATTTTGACTTAACCTATTTAGCTTGCACTATTGTTGACAGCTATGTTTTACAAGACAATCTGCTCAAAAAAGGATTGAAAGCTATTTTATATGATGCTATCGAAGAGAAAGTACCTGTAATAGGTGTCGCAAAAAAAGCTTTTCATGAAAACACTCGCTTGGTTATAGAAGTATTGAGAGATGAAAATAAAAATCCATTTTATGTTTCGTCTATAGGATACCATTTAGATTTAGCGGCTACTCAAATCAAAAACATGTATAGGGAATTTCGTTTTCCAGCAATTGTAAAAGAATTATATCAATATACTAAAAATTAAAAAAGCTTGCCATAGAATGGCAAGCCTTTCTTTTTGAAATGACAGGTCTTACTTCTTAATAAAACGTTCTGTTACTACTTGTTCTTTACTCTTCGCTGTCACTAAATAAACTCCACTTGGAAGGTAACTCACATTGATTTGATGTGTTGATGCCTTTTTCATTGGAGATACTTTTGCTGTGTACAACTCTCTTCCCGTAACTATATTATGAATAGTAATTTCGATATCTGATACTTCTGGAAGTTCGATATTGATGTTTAACCACTCATCTCCAGGATTCGGGAATAAGCTTACTTTCATTTCTTCATTTGCAGGTTTATCTGCTGCAAATTTACCCTCACAATCTACACTACATCTATACTTAGACCATTTACTAAATCCATCCTCACAGACTGCTCGGACTCGCCATGAGAAGCACTTGTATTTTGAATCTGGATTTAAGAAGAAATGGGGTGTATTTCCATTCACAACATGAATTACCCCATAGGAACTCGAAGCGTTTGGACAACATCTTTCATCGCCATAAATTACTTCTATATGATACCCTTGCGCACCAACTACCGTATCCCAACTCAGTAAAAACCCGTTGTTTTGAACTTCACAAATCGGGTTTGAGGGTTTTACTAAATTACAGTCTTTATTGATAGGACAATCTGAACATTTTTTCTCAGACCATTTACCAAACTCTTCACCACAAATTGCTCTTACTCGCCATGAAAAACATTTGTGATCTGGAGTAAATGTAAAAGAAGGCGTATTAGTATTGATTACATGAATCACACCATAGGGATTGTTTGAATTAGAACAACACCTAGGATCTTTATAATTAATTTCAACATGGTATCCTGTAGCTCCGAGTACCAAATCCCAACTCAGAATAGTTTGTGAACCATTGCTCTGGCAGTCTAAGTTTTGAGGTACTGTTTCTAAACAAAGTGATGGACAATCTTTACTGCATTTTTTTTCAGACAATTCGCTAATGTTATCACCGTCACAAAGTGTTCGAACTCTCCATGAGAAACAAGGTTCTACAGGGTTAAATTGTAGAAAAGTCTGAGTGGTATTTATTGGAATTATAACGCTGTACATATTGGTTGCATTTGGACAACAATCGGGATCGTTATAAATAATTTCAACCTCGTAACCCACAGCAAGTGGTTGGGCTCCCCAAGTTAAGTACAGTTGCCCATTTTCTAATTTACATGTTAACCCTTGAGGTATTGCTTCTTCACATGGATTTTCATCTTCTATAATAAATGTTCCTTCAACCCAGGCTGTTTCATCTGCTGGACAGAATGACCAATCTTGACATACAGCCATGACTTCCCATTCATAATTTACATTGGGTACTAATCCAGTCACTAAATAACTGTTAGACGTTGTGGTGTTTGGACCATTCCAGATGCTTGTCCCAACTTCTCGCCATCTTACTAAATAAAAAGTACTTGAGCTTCCAGAAACAGTCCAATCCAATAACATCGTGTTTCCTGATTGTTGTGTTGCTGTTAAAACTGAAGGCGCTAAACAATCTGCTCTTGTTGAAAAGAATTGCGATGGACCCCAAGGATGTACTGTTCCGTCTGAACAATGAAGTCTTACGCGCCACTCATAGGTAGCACCAGGCGTTAAACTTGATTCTAAAATGTCGGTCGTATTAGTTGTGGATGTTACTGTTGTCCAGGGACCTAATGAAGGACTTATTTCTCTGTATTCCCATTCGTAGAAATTGGAACAATATCTCGGATTCGAATACAATCGTATGACCCCATCACAAAACTGTTCTGTATTGTAGTCTTCTAAATCGATACATGTAAAATCATCTTCATCATATACATGAGTTACCCATGCACTCACTTCATTTTCACCGGCACAATCACATATCGCTCGAACTCTAAACTCCAAATAACATGAACCTGCACCAGTTGTTCCTCCGTGGTATTCCGGATGCCAAAGTGTGCCGGCACTTATCCATGGATCTGTAGGATTATATCGAAATTCTACCTCGTATTGTGTTGCATTTGTAGAGGGATCCCAATAAGCAAACCAGTATACAAATGCATTCCCACTCAAACTTTCTACCTCTATGGTAAAATTAGTTGGCGGTTCACAGGTTGGTGCTAAATTAGGTGTTGTAATGGTTTGAATAGGACTTACCGTTTGAATCGAACATCCGTCTCCATGACAGGTAGTGGTTACCCAATATTCATATGTCGTTCCTGGTGAAGCTGCAAATGTCTTTGTTCTGGAAAGATTTAATTCGCCCAACGGGGTGGAACTTGATGAGGGAGAACCCACTGCGCTCATGGTCAAAAAACCAGTAATTCCAGCTCCTAATTGATCAACAGTTATCGTCACTCTACAGGCAGAAGCCACAGCGCTCATTGTTGCGTCTGGACAAGTTGTTGTGCTAAAGTTTTCAATTGGTTTCCATTCTGAAGTATCGCAATCACAATTACTCTGAACCTCAACTTCATAACATGTGCCGTCTAATAAGCCTGATAAAGTCACTGTATTAGTAGAAGATGTAACTACTGTCCATGTGGTTCCTCCACATTCTCTATATCTAATATTATACGATAATGCTCCTGTTGAATCCCAAAGAATATCCGCAGAACATACTGTAATATTTTCAACTAAACCTGTAGTCGTATCTATTGACGGACAAACACCTAGAGTAGTAAACGTATCAATCACACTCCAAGGGCTACTTGAAGCTCCACAAATAGAGCGAACTCTCCACTCATAACTTGTACCAGGTGTTAAACCTGTTAACGAAACTGAAGGTAATCCGTTAGCGCAAATCCAAGTCGTAGTACCTACTTCTCTATAACAATATTCGTAATCTTGAGCGACCATATCTAACCATGTAAGGTTAGCCGTACAATTGGTTGCATCTACTTCTAAATTGATTGGTGCTAAGTCTGCTTGATAGGCCGTACCAACACATACCGCATGCCAAGCATTTGCTGTTGCTTGATATTCGGGAGAACAGGCGCCGTAAAGGTCTGCTGCTGCCTGTAAAGTCCATAGTCTGGCTTCTGCAAAATCTGTTGTTGGTGTCATGTATACGGTCAATGCTCTGTATGCAATATGCATGGCCACAGTTGGTGTTTGACCCGTAACTGTAAAAGACTGGCCGGCATCGTTCACACCAGAACCTCCTTCAGACAATAAGTAAAACCAATAGTTTCCAACACCAGAATTGCTATGCACACCACAATAATCATAGGGACTAAATCCGCCAAATGTAATCGGGCAATTATCGATATAATAAACTCCTTCATAGCATTTAGCATGATTATAATCGTGAGGATTACTCATCGATCTAATCGCTCCAATAAGTAATTGATCCCCCATTAACCAATCAATAGACGAACTCAAAATTGAACCATTAGTGGCCTGCGCTTCAATGAGTTCTCCAAAAATATCACTATAAGCTTCATTTAAAGCTCCAGATTCATTTGAATAAATTAATCCTGCTGTATGATCGGTAATAGCATGCCACCATTCGTGTCCTACAATATCAGCAGTCACCCAGGGTCCCGTGGTGTTATCGCCATCACCGAAGGCAAAATACGGATTTCCTGAATTTGGGTGATAAAAAGCATTGTTGGCTTGCGCTCCTGATCCGAAACGGACATAACTATTAATTGTTGCGCCCAAATCATCATAACTATCTCTTCCGAAGTTATTCCAGGTAAAATCATAGGATTCTTCCATTCCCCAATGTACATCGATACCAGAGGCATCATTTGTGTTTGGAAATGTTGTGAAGTTTGTTGACAACTGTGTGATTTCAGTAGCAGTTCCTGTACCATACCCTCCATTGAGGTTTCTGGTATGAATGTTTACTGAGTTTGTATTTGAACAACTCAATAATCGGTAGGTTGAACCTCCCATGTTATCTGATGAAAAATTCACAGTACCCGAATACACAGATGCCCCTGTTGATGGCGTGGTACAATTATTTACAACTTTTTCTTTTAAGACCAACTCACCATTGACACTATTGATGTAGTATTTCGCAACAGCAAAAGGCTGAGTAAGGGTTACGGTGAATTCATAAGCCAAAGCGTATTCTGTTTTGTCTTCCTCTAATTTTGGCATGTACACCAACCGACCTTTGGGATAATAGGATGCCAATGGATTGCCAGTGGTTTCTTTTATTTCTTGTTCCCACTCAGCATTATTCCAGGCATAGTTCGCTTCTCCAATTCCCCTCAAAATTATATCTAAAGCATCTTGCTCACTCAAGCCTGGATTTACGGTTAAACGAGAAAAATCTTTCAACCAAATACCACTTGCTGAAATCAACTGATTGTTTTTTGTATGCAATGTGTAGTGATTTCCTATGAGTATTCTTTCCAAATAATACTGTTGAAGTTTGTAATGGACTTGTCCTAATTGATCATCATTTTCTTGTGTGATCAATTTGGCCGCTTCTCCAGATTGTCTATCAAAGAGCTCGTAAATGGTTGTTTCTGGATTTCGAACTCTTATGGGTTGTTCTGAATTAACTGCTACGAGCTTGGGCTGTAAATGTGGTTCGCTTTTAATTTTTGATATGACTCGTTGATTTTGAGAATAACCAAATAGGCATAACATTGCCATTAAGGCAAGAGTAAGTTTAATCTTCATAATTAGCTTAATTTATACTATTCAAGTATAAGTATTCAGATCATGGATTCATTACCCAAATTTTAAGCCTATTTAATAAAAAAATATGAGTTTTAAACATTGATTGTCTTCCCTTCTTTTAAATACTCTTTTTTGATTCCTTCTAATAAATACATTTTCGGGATATAATCGAACGAATTTGAAATGGTTTTTAAACACGCATACTGAACAATATTGACAATATTGGCTCCAGTTATGGCATATTTCTTAGAGATTGAATCAATGGTAAACCCTTCTTCTAATCCTATATTTTTAGGTAAATTGTTTTCCCACAATCTTAGCCTTTCTTTATGAGTAGGTGTTTCAAACTCAACCATGGATTGAAAACGACGGGTAAAGGCAGTGTCGATATTATTTTTAAAGTTAGATGCTAAAATCACCAATCCTGGAAAGGCCTCTATTCTTTGTAATAGATACGAAACTTCTTGATTGGCATATTTATCATGAGCATCTCTTACATTAGTTCTTTTTCCAAATATGGAATCTGCCTCATCGAAGAATAATATCCAATCCTTATTTTGTGCTTTATCGAATAAACTCGATAAGTTCTTTTCAGTCTCTCCAATATATTTAGAGACAACCATCGATAGATCAATTCGGTATACGTCTTTCTTGGTGTATTTACCCAACAAACTAGCGGTTAATGTTTTCCCTGTTCCCGGAGGGCCATAAAACATCACACGGTATCCTGGCTTGATTTTACTCTTCATATTCCAGTCGTTCATCAACACACTATTGTACTCTAGCCAAGTCTCTAATTCTTTTACTTCGCTTAAGGTTTTATCATTGAGTATTAAATCGTCCCAAGTAAGATTGGTTTCAATTAAACTCGCTGGAAATTGCTGACTCAGTTTCGGTTTTACTTCTAAGCCAGTAGTGAGTAATGATAGATGTTCATCGTCTATTTCTAATCGCCCACTCATCACAGGTTCTCCTTTTGGGACTCCGCTTATCGAAACAACATTTTGTTTCAGCAATTGGCTCTTATGATTAAAATAATGTAAATAGGCTATACGCTGGTCTGGATCATTCCCCGCTACAATG
>JABSPN010000060.1 GCA_013214425.1 Flavobacteriaceae bacterium
GCAAATGGGAAGTTATGTCCCAGCTGATTCAGCTAAAATAGGTCTGGTTGATAAAATATTTACTCGTGTAGGAGCAAGTGATAACATCTCTATGGGAGAATCTACTTTTATGGTAGAAATGAATGAAACTGCTTCTATTCTGAATAATATTTCCGAAAGAAGTTTGGTCTTATTAGATGAAATTGGTAGAGGAACCAGCACTTATGATGGTATTTCTATTGCCTGGTCTATTTCTGAATATTTACATGAGCATCCTGCAAAACCTAAAACGCTTTTTGCTACTCATTATCATGAATTAAATGAAATGAGCGAAACTTTTAATCGCATTAAGAATTTCAATGTTTCAATTAGGGAAACTAAAGATAATGTCTTATTCTTAAGAAAATTAGTTGCCGGAGGTAGTCATCATAGTTTTGGTATTCACGTAGCTAAGATGGCTGGGATGCCTCAGCAGGTTATTAGAAAAGCCAATAAAATACTGAAGAAGCTTGAAAAAGAACATTCTTCAGAAGAATTGACCGATGGACTTAAAGCCGCGCAAGACGAAATGCAGCTCAGTTTTTTTAATTTAGACGATCCTTTATTAGAAGAAATAAAAGAAGAGATTATCCATACCGATATTGATACGCTTACTCCTGTCGAAGCTTTGATGATGCTGAATGAGATTAAACGAATGTTGATTAAAAAGTAGGTGATTTAGGTAATGGGTTTATGATTTCGAGATTGCCTTTGGGTTAAAACCTAAAAACTTAGTGTAAAACACCAGTTACATTCTGTTCAAAATAAAACACTTATAAATTTTTCAACTCTTTTTTTCAAAAATCCTTTGCTATTATTATAAATGTATTAAATTTGCATCCGCAATCGTAAGTATTGCCTCGTTCTTTAGACAAATCAAGCGAAAATAGCTCAGCTGGTAGAGCGCAACCTTGCCAAGGTTGAGGTCGCGGGTTCGAGCCCCGTTTTTCGCTCTTATATAACGCACAATTGCTGAAGTGGTGGAATTGGTAGACACGTTGGACTTAAAATCCAATGCCTATTTTTGGCGTGCGGGTTCAAGTCCCGCCTTCAGTACTAAAAGCCTTGATAATACTTTGATTTTCAAGGCTTTTTTAGTTTATAAACTTTCTTTTTGTACAGTTTTTAATTTTTACCTCAAAAGTATACTTTCAAGATAAAACAAACTATTCACTAACTTTTTCTTTAACTGGCTAACATTTTGCTGAAGCTATGAAAAAATGCGACAGAACCAAAAATACCCTGAAAAAACATGAAGCAATGATTGTAAAGCCAGTGCTTTTTTTGTTAATTGTAATCAAGAAAAGTATTACCATAAATCTATGAAAACTTATATTCAAAGCAAGTTCATCTTAATCTTATTACTATTTTTTGTAGTATTTTATAATAGCATGTTAGCTCAAGATATTCAGATTGAATGGCAGAAAACAATTGGAGCTGACCATAATGATTATTTTTGGGATATGGAAATCACTTCTGACGGAGGATTCATTTTAGGCGGGACATCATTTTCTAATATGTCTGGAGACAAAACAGAAGATTTAATCGGTATTATGGATTATTGGGTTGTTAAGTTAGATAGTTTTGGGGATATTGAATGGGAGAACACTATAGGAGGAAACTTAATTGATCAATTACAAATAGTAAAGCAAACTGTCGATGGAGGTTATATTTTGGGTGGTTCATCAGATTCTGGTGTATCTGGAGATAAAACAGAAAGCTCTCCTAATGGCAACTTAGCTTATTGGATTGTAAAATTAAACTCTTCTGGTAGTATTGAATGGCAAAATACAATTGGAGGTTCAGGGAATGATCGATTCTATAGCTTACAGCAAACAACAGATGGAGGATATATAATTGGTGGGTATTCTGATTCTGATATTTCTGGAGATAAGACTGAGAATTCTCAAGGAAGTAATGATTATTGGGTAGTAAAACTAGATAGCTTTGGTGTGATTGAGTGGCAAAATACAATTGGAGGTGATGTAGACGACGAACTATACTATATATCGCAAACACAAGATGGAGGATATATTTTAGGAGGAAGTTCGGATTCGAGTGTTTCTGGAGACAAAACTGAAGCCTCAACTGGCGGAATTTATGATCATGATTATTGGATAGTCAAATTAAATTCGTCAGGTACTATCGAATGGCAAAACACTATTGGAGGAGATAGAGCAGATAGGGTTTATAATGTTATTCAAATAGCAGATGGTGGATATATTGTAAGTGGAGTTTCTGTCTCAGGAATATCTGGAGATAAAACTGAAACTAATTTTGGAAATTTTGATTATTGGATAGTTAAGCTTGATACAAATGGTGCTGTTATATGGGAAAATACGATTGGAGGAGGATTAAATGAAAATGTGCATTTTACGGAAGAAGAGAGTGACGGTTTTATATTGGGTGGTTTTTCTGAATCGAATATGTCTCCAGATAAATCTGAAGATTCAAAAGGAGGAGCAGATTTCTGGATAATTAAGCTTGACACCTCTGGAAATATTGTATGGGAAAACACAATTGGTGGAAGTGATTTTGATCAATGTAAGTCAATACATAAAATGTTTGATGGAGGATATATTGCTGCTGGAACATCTAATTCTGATATTTCTGGAGATAAAACGGAGAACAGTAATGGATTAAGAGATTTCTGGCTTATGAAGTTATATGAAAGTCCACTAAGCATTCAGGAGTTTGATTTAGAAGATAAAATAAGTTTATATCCAAACCCGAGTAATTCAACTTCAACAATAGATTTTGACATAATCTATCCTAATATTTCTTTAGAGTTGTTGGATGTGTTAGGAAAATCTGTTTATAGAAAAAAATATGAGAATACGGACTCCATAGAATTAAACATTGAGAGTTTAGCACCAGGGATATATTTTATTAGATTAGAAGTTAAAAACTCTTTGGCGAACTTGAAGCTAGTAAAAAATTCATAAATGGACAATTAACGATTCTGTCGCATTAATTCTATTATACTCAAATATACTTAATTTTGATGTTTTAAATCTAACTACATTTACAAACATCATCGCTTCCCAGCTATTGTTATAAAACAAGCTGTCTATTTTAAACTAAGATTCACTTTAAGCTATAGGAATATAGAAGAACTAATTCAGATTAAAGGAGCTAAAGTAGGTCATTCTACTATTCAAGGTTGGGTATTTAAATTCTCCAAAAAGACAGTAGCTAATACGAACAAACGCAAGAAATCTGTTAGTACCAGTTAGAGATTAGATGAAACTTATATCAAAGTAACAGGTAAGGATAGATACTTAATCAGAGCTTCAGATAAATAAAGGAGATACTATTAACTTCCAACTAACCAAAAAGAATAAGAGATTCTGCTCAAAAATTCCTGAACAAATCTATTGCTAATAATGAAAAAAAAGGAGTATTAATATTGACAAAAGTGTTGCTACTACTGCAGGAACAAGAACTTGGAATAGAAGATGCTTAACAAGAAAGAATATAAAGATCCGGCGAGTCAAGTATCTCAATAACATTGTAAAACAAGACCATCGAAACATCAAAAGGATAAAAGCAAATCTCAAGAAATTTAATTTTCACATATTGCTTTTACTTCTCGTCTATTCAAACCGAAAATTTTACAGATGGTATTGACTGGAACATTTTTCTCTAAAAGTTCTTTTATACTGACAATTTTCTTACTCTGATATCCTTGAATTTTATTTGCCTGATTTGAAAAAGAATTGTAGTAATCTAAATTTTCAAATAGTGTTGTTCTAAATCTGTTATCACAGGAAACGACACTGATTTTATTTTCAGAAAAGTAGCGTAATGTTTTAATCTTTGATAACATGGTGTCGGTTTCAATACTTTTAATAGAAGCAAAAACTATAGTATCTGAATCACTTAAATAATTCTCTTCGATTATCATCTTTAAAAGATTATAATCTCCCTCAATCCAAACATCTATATTGATGTCAAGCTCAAATGTTTTCTCCAGAATATCTCGCTTTTGTTTTAGATACTTTTTGTCCAAATTAATAAATGCATAGATCATAATTAAGAAGCTATTTTATTTAATAAACAAATCAAGTACAAAGGTGATTTATCTAAATTTTCTTGTGAAAACACCTTAATTTTTTTCGAACTACAAATCTTCAGTACATTCATGGTGGTTATCATACATTCACTTTTAAATAACTTTAAATTACTTATGAAAACATTATCATTTTCTTTAAAATAACTTTTACTAAAGTTGTTTAAAATGCAAATATCTAACTCTAACCAGACATCAATCTCTTCCCTTTTAATTTTAGCGATTTGTTGGATTATTGATTTTTGAGTTTCAATAGGATTACAAATATTAATAAATGCATAGTTCATTTTTCTGCTGGTTTGGATCAAAATTACTTCAGACCTAACTCAATATGCCACAAAATCCAATTCATGTATTAAAAGGAACTTTTACTAGTTTTTTTGTCTAAATTTTGTAAAATAGTGTGCTTATTCTACTTGGATTTTCTTAGAAATCAATTTATTATTACACCCAAACTGAACCATACAAAGTTCTCCTTGATTTGAAGCTCCCATAGCAAATGCCCTAGAACCATCATTACTAATCGCTAGTGTTCCAGTAAAATCATCGTCTGCCGAACCACTTATAGTATGTCCTATTTGTTCCCATTATAATTGAGCATTCAGAAATAGCGAAAAAAACAGAAACAAAAAAGCAACAATACAGAAACAAAAAAGCAACAATATTTCATAATAAATTGATTTTAATACATTATAAAAACCGCATCTATACTATGGCAAAACCTTCTTTATTGAGATTCAAGAAACAAATAGGTGTATTCAATAACTTTTCGGGATTTTCTTGCTACAAATAATGATTATATATAAAAAAATAAGGTCTTATTGAACCTTATCTGTATCTAACACATAGATGATTTAGAAAAAAACACAACCTAAATTCTTAAAATTAAGTTGTAAAAAAATACAACTTAAACTTGATTAAAAAAACATACTTTTTAAAGCCAGCTTCATAATTACGTTGGTATTAAAAAAACCAAATTCAGTTTACTCAAGCTTAAAAAATCACATAAATGCTTAACCAAAAGCCCAACCTAAAATTATCATTTTACTATTACAGGACACGCTTGAGGTTAAAAAATATTATTTTAAAAAAATTACTTATGATCTTTTTGAATTTAAAGCCTTCAATCTTAAACTTTAATTCAAAACTAGATAGATTTATGTTTGCATTTATGCTTTCCTATTCGTCTAATAACTATCCCAAACAACATGTTTAGCAAACCTAATCATTTAATCAAAAGACCTCATCTTGTTTAAACCTACTAATCTTTTAAAACTTAATTTATCCTTATAATAAAATGAGGCAAATATTTTATCAATATTTGCCTCTACAACAATATATTCTCTATACAAATCAACCGTTTCCTTTATTTACAAAACCCAAACTAAAGAAAAAATTGGTCGATTACCATATAAAAGTATACTCACCAAATTTAAACCTATTATTAATATTTAGCTTAGTATTTTCAATACGTGTAATTAATGGGTTAAACTTGTAATATTCAATCGTTACTCGTTAACTTTTACTGATAGTTTTTAAGTATACTAAGTAACAGAGATCTTTTTTGCTTTGAAACTTCGAGTTTATGTCCTGAAGTTAATATAACTTGCCCAAAAGCGGCTCCTCTTTGATAAGAATCAAAATAAGCCAGGTTGATTAAACTGGAAGCACTTATTCTTACAAATTGTTTTCCTTCTAGTAATTCTTCGTAATATTTTAAATGCCTTGCTACTACTATATTGGGTTCATCGAAAAAATAAAACGTAGAATACCTCCCGGAAGCTTCGACATAAAGAATTTGATTAATATTGGTTAGTTTGTAACCGTTATTCAAAGCTAATAATAGCCTGTTATCTCCTTTTACAATATTAACTGTATTCAGAGTTGGCTTAGATTTTTGCACACGACTTCTATATTTTTCAATTACCTCCAATAAATCTTCGGACTGAACAGGTTTTAGTATATAGTCAAGTGCATTCTTTTTAATAGCAGAAATTGCATAATCATTAAACCCTGTGACAAAGACTACCTCAAAATTTATAATATCAAATTCTTCCAACACACTAAATCCATCCCCATCTGGCATTTCAATATCTAAAAAAACGAGGTCGGGCTTGTATTGATTAATCAGTTTTACTGCTGATTTTGCATTTATTGCTTCAGCAATAACTTCAATGCCTTCTACTTCTTGAAGCACCCTTTTGAGGTATTTGACTGCTTGTAATTGATCGTCAACTATTATAGCTTTTATTACAATATCCATAAAACATAAATTTGTTAAGTTTTCAAAACTTCGAAAGGCAAATTAAACCTTACTTCAGTTCTTGTATCTTTTTCGCTAAAATCACTTAAATTTCTTACAGTAAAATCAAGTTTCTCCTTGACTTGTCTACTAAAAATCATAAGAAACTCTTTTAAAATCTTAATAATAAGAGATTCAGTATTCTTCTTTGTCTTACTTTCTATTTTAGATTTCTTAATCCTCAATCCATTATCCCTTACTTTAATTTCTAATCCTTCAGTCGTTTTATTAACAACAAGCTTTACATTTCCTTCCTTTTTTAATGAAAATATCCCATGATGTATTGTATTTTCAACAATGGGTTGTATGAGCATTTAGGAATTTGAGTTGATTGAGTATCAATCGCTGGATTCACATCGAATTCATAATCAAAATTATAGCCCAACCTGGCTCCACCTTTTAACCTTTTGATAATCAGATCAAATTTTGAAATATATCTATAAATAACACTTAATTTCTCGAAAGATTTAGACTTTAACAGGATAACATAACCATCACATCTGGAGGTAAACGAAGCCTCAATAACAGATTGAAATTTTGGAATCGCCTCATTTAAATTTTCTTTTTTTTAATTCAATATTCCCTAAATAGTATTCGGTAACGATTTTGACTTTTTTATTCTCCTGATCAAATTGTTGCTGTAGATAGTGAATCGCACTATCATATTCTTTTCTATTGATAAAATCATCTGTTTTTTCAATAACAGATTCTATTTTATTTTCCTGAAAACAATAACCATAATAACAACCAAAAAGCATTAAGACTATTAAAGCAAAGTATTTGAAATACACACCCATAAAGTAAAAATTAAACTAATTCCAAACTCTTGTCTTTTTAAAATAAATAAAAACCAATAAATGTCTAGCTGAAGTTCTGGGCGTATTGGGAGAAAACGATCCAAAAATAGTCTAAAACTGATTAAGTTCAGTAAATAGTTAAAATAAGTAACAATTGGTAATGTTTATGTAACAATAAGTTTTTTTATCGTAAAAAACATCATTAAATTAAGAAAGCTCTTCCTTATATTTACCTTCAGATCGTCATCCATTAGTCCAAAGTCTTTATTGTTTAACAAGTCTATTAATTGCCTATATCTTTTTTAACATAAATTCGACAAAAGTTCATTTTAAATGGATTCCAAGTTATTTTAGCACTATGAATTATAAAACTTTTGAAACTGACCGACTCATCTTGAGACCTTCCAACGCATCTGATGCTGCGTTTTTTCTGGAACTATTTAACTCACCCAAATGGATCAAGTACGTTGGTCAAAGAAATGTCCAAACTCTTGAAGATGCAGCAGCGTATATAGAAGAAAAGATGACCTCTCAATTAGCACGTCTTGGATTTTCAAATTACACTGTGATAAGAAAATCCGACAATTCAAAATTAGGCGCTTGTGGTTTATATGACAGAGAAGGCATTAAAGGAGTTGATATTGGTTTTGCTTTTTTACCTCAATTTGAAAAGAAAGGATACGCATTAGAAAGCGCATTAAAAATAAAAGAAGCGGCCATTGAAATTTTTGACATTAAAAAAATTAGTGGAATTACGGTTAAAGAAAATGAAGCCTCGCAAAAGTTACTGGAAAAACTCGGATTAAGATTTATTAAAATGATCTCATTAACTGATAACGATGAAGAATTAATGCTTTATGAATTGTATATAGATTAACACTAATTAAACTTATAAACATGTGCTTTTCAAGCCAAAAGAGCCGTTTATATTATACGGTAAAACCGTAATAGTTTCTTAACTATTCTCAGTAAATTTAGGCTTGTTAAAAAACAAACCAACCAAGTTACTTAGATTAAGTAATAGTTTATTCTCTTTTTTCTAAAAGGACAACGATTAAATCGCTGTCCTTTTATTGTTTGCAAACCTAAAATATGTCTTTATTTACCTGTTGTAAATCATTCACTTTTACATTTATTATCTTTAGGCTATCAAAATAATAATTCATGTCAAGAAGAAGCCTACAATTTATTTTTTTACTTAGCCTTTGTTTCATTTTTCCTAATTGTAAAAATACAAATACAATCCAAACCGCTCAAAAAGATCAAGAGCTTGTAAATTATGTCAATCCCTTTATTGGAACTGGAGGCCATGGCCACACTTACCCTGGAGCTACTATGCCTTTTGGAATGATGCAATTGAGCCCTGATACTCGATTAGACGGATGGGATGGCTGTTCTGGTTATCACTACTCTGATAATTATATCTATGGCTTTTCGCACACTCATCTTAGCGGGACTGGAGTTTCAGATTATGGCGATATCTTATTCATGCCCACAAATGAAATTAAATTCAATAATGGAGCCGATGGCAAAAAAGGATACAGAGCCCATTTTTCTCATGACAATGAAAAAGCCGCTCCAGGATATTATCAAGTAGCATTAGATTCAACTAACATTAATGTTGAATTAACAGTAGATACCCGAAGTGGAATTCATAAATACACTTTTGAAAAAGATAGTGATCAGGTTGTTATTTTAGATTTAGAACATCGTGATCAGGTATTGGACAGCAAAATAAATTTGCTGTCGCCAACAGAAATACAAGGCTACAGACATTCTAAAGCCTGGGCAGAAAATCAACAACTATTTTTTCATGCTCAATTTTCTAAACCTTATACTAAGGTCACTTTCTTAGATGATCAGAAGGAAGGAAAAAAAGTTAAAGCTGCTTTCGAATTTGATAACTCTTCAGGAGAAATCGTAGAAATAAAAATTGGAATCTCTGCGGTTGATGAAAAAGGTGCAGCACAAAACTGGAAAACTGAAATAGGTTCAAAATCATTTGACGATATAAAAAATAACGCCCAAAAAACATGGGAAAAACAATTAGAAAAGATCGTTATTGAAAGCTCAAACACTGAATACAAAACAATTTTCTATACCTCACTTTACCATACTATGATAGCTCCTAATACCTATCAAGACATCGATGGGAGATACAGAGGAATGGATCTGAATATTCATCAACACGAAAATCATACAAATTATACTGTTTTCTCCCTTTGGGACACCTATAGAGCAGCTCATCCCCTTTACACCATTATTGAACAAGAAAGGACTAACGATTTCATCAATACTTTTTTATACAAGCATGAAGAAGGAGGAATCATGCCAATATGGGATCTTTCAAATAACTATACGGGATGTATGATTGGATATCATGCCGTCCCTGTAATCGCTGATGCCTATTTAAAAGGGATTCATGATTATGATGCTGAAAAAGCCTTCGAGGCCATGAAACATAGTGCTATGCAAGATCATTTAGGACTGGAGACGTATAAAAAATACGGTTACATTCCGGTTGCAGCTGACGCCGAATCTGTTTCAAAAACCTTAGAATACGCTTATGATGATTGGACTATTGCTCAAATGGCCAAAGCCATGAACAAAACTGAAGATTACAACTATTTCATTAAGCGCGCTCAATCTTATAAAAATATATTTGATCCTGAATCTCAGTTTATGAGAGGTCGAATAAGAAATACCTGGTTTTCCCCTTTTGACCCTTATGAAGTGAACTTCAATTATACTGAAGCAAATTCCTGGCAGTATAGTTTTTACGTCCCACAAGATATCACCGGGTTCATCAATATTCTAGGAGGAAAAGAGCAATTAGAAACTCAACTAGACAAACTGTTTACTGCTGAAAATAAAACAACCGGTAGAAATCAAGCAGCTATTACTGGACTTATTGGTCAGTATGCCCATGGAAATGAACCAAGTCATCATATGGCATATTTATACAATTTCATTAACAAGCCTTATAAAACTCAAAATTATGTACATGAAATTTTGACCACACTTTATACTAATGCTCCTGATGGTATTTCAGGAAATGAAGACTGCGGACAAATGAGTGCCTGGTATGTATTAAGTTCTTTAGGGTTTTATCCTGTAACTCCTGGTGCTAATGAATACATTATAGGAACTCCTCTTTTTGATAAAGTAACAATTAATCTAGAAAATGGTAAACAATTCACCATTAGTGCGAATAATATTTCTTCAGAAAATAAATATATCGCTTCGGCTTCATTAAATCAATCAACGTTAACACGCTCATTTTTAACACATTATGAAATTAGAAATGGCGGCGTTTTACAATTCGAGATGTCAAATCAAATTTCAGATTGGGCAACAAAAGACCCTGAAATCCCCTCAACTGAAATCAATGAAAATAAAATAACCCCTCCTCCTTTTATCAGTAAAGGAGAGATTGCGTTTAAGAATGAAACAACAATACATTTAGCTTCTGCTTATCCTGATGTTGCTATTTTCTATTCCTTTTCCGAAGAAAACTTCAAAGCTTATTCGGCACCTATTACTATTAAAAAAGAAGGAACTCTTAAGATATATGGGGAACAAAACGGTATTAAAAGTACCATAATAGAAACCCGCTTTTTTGAAATCGACCCCAACATTAGTATCAAATTAGAAAGTGAATATGCCAATCAATATAATGGAGGAGCTCAAAATGCTTTAATTGATGGGATTTCTGGAGGATTAGATTTTAGGGCTGGAGCCTGGCAAGGATATTTTGACACTGATATTCATGCTACAGTTAATCTAAGTAATGAACAAGAACTTACTACTGTTTCTATTCGTTTTTTAGAAGATCAACGTTCCTGGATTTTTTATCCAACCCAAGTCGAATTGTATCTGTCGAGCGACAATAAAAACTTTAGAAAAATAGCCTCAAAACCTATCGACGCTAACATCCCTTCTGAAGGAGCCAACATAAAAACAATTACTTTTGAATTAAATCAGGAAAAAGCTCAGTA
>JABSPN010000600.1 GCA_013214425.1 Flavobacteriaceae bacterium
ATGATTGTCTAACAATATCAGCTCCAACACCTGTTTGAACACCTGCTGAATATCTTGCTACTAATCTCATATTATCTGAACCATCTAATTGAGCCATATCCATTAAAGTAATTCTTGTGTGGTCTGAAAGTAAATCAGTTCCAAAGAAAAGATTTGACTTCTCAGCAATTACAAGCTGATTGTCAACCATGCCAGGACATACAGCTATCTTATATCCTTCAAATACAGGCTCATAGTCGCCATTCATATTGTAAGCATTTACATATCCTTTTAGCCTTTCCTAACACCTATTACGGACGTTTAAAACCAAAAGGAGAATTTAATAATCTTGAGGCTGTAACAAAAGAGGTGATGCTAATGATGGATCCTAATGCAGATCCTTTTGCTGCATCAGATCCAGGAGCTGAGGAAGAGGAAATCTCCACTTTCGGAGCGAAAGATGTTACCGATTTATCTTGGGTTAATTTATTAAATGCATATACCTGTACTGAATGTGGGCGATGCACAAGTAATTGTCCGGCTAATCTCACAGGTAAGAAATTGTCACCTAGAAAGATTATGATGGACACGCGCGATCGTCTGGAAGAAGTAGGGAAAAATATCGATACCAATAAAGGAGGGTTTGTTGATGATGGTAAGAACCTTTTCGATTGGATAAGTAAAGAAGAAATCTGGGCTTGTACAAGTTGTAATGCTTGTGTAGAAACTTGTCCGGTAAACATAGATCCTTTAGAGATTATAATGGAAATGAGACGTTATTTGGTGATGGAAGAAAGTGCTGCTCCAGCAGAATTAAACAACATGATGTCTAATGTTGAAAACAATGGAGCGCCTTGGCCATATAATCAAATGGATCGTTTAAATTGGGTTAACGAATAATTGGGCGTTCCCTTGCTAGAGCAAGGTCAGGCTGTTGCAAGTCGCTTTTTATAAAAGAGCTCCAACAATTGCTTCATCCTTAACGCAAACTATAAACTTATTGTCCAATGAGTGAAGAATTAAAAGTGCCAGTAATGGCCGAGATGTTAGCAGTTGGAACCACTCCAGATATTTTATTCTGGGTAGGATCTGCCGGTGCTTTCGATGATAGAGCAAAGAAAATCACCAAGGCTTTTGTAAAGCTACTGAATAAAGCAAATGTAAATTTTGCAGTTTTAGGAACAGAAGAGAGTTCAAGCGGTGATGCTGCTAAACGAGCAGGGAATGAATTTTTATTTCAAATGCAAGCCATAACAAATATTGAAATGATGAATGCTTATGAAGTGAAGAAAATCGTTACGACTTGTCCGCATGCATACAACACCATAAAGAATGAATATCCACAACTTGGAGGGAACTACCAAGTATATCATCATACAGAGTTTATTCAACAACTTTTGCAAGAAGGAAAACTAAGTATAGAAGGAGGGAAGTTTAAAGGAAAGCGTGTAACGTTCCATGACCCATGTTATTTGGGAAGAGCCAATAGTGTATATAATGAGCCAAGAAAATTAATTAAAGCACTTGGAGTCAATTATATGGAAATGAAAAGAAGTCGTCATAATTCCT
>JABSPN010000601.1 GCA_013214425.1 Flavobacteriaceae bacterium
CAGGTTGAGTATTATCGTAAAGCAAAACATCTACTTGTGTAGAGCAACTATTTTCGGTCAAGATAAAACCTCTACCTACAGAAATGTTTTGTGGGCAAGACCTAGAAATCATTGTCCGTAAAACAGACTCTTTCCATTCACCGTCAGTCAGCCAGTGGGCATCATTAATAAAGTACCTAACTCTATTTTCAAGAGCTTTGCATTCGGCAGATATTGATTTGAAATACTCAGATATATTCATTCACAACCTTTGAATCATAACGCTCGCATAAATTGCGGAGCATGTTAGACGCGTTTTTGCGTCCTTTGTTTATTAGCAAAAAATCGGGCAGCTTACGGCGTCAAATTTGATGCGCTTGTTATGGTATTCCTTTCAGCTAGTGGGCAACTGAAATTATTTTATTAAAAATAGACGTAAGCTCATGAGCTCTAAGTGCATCATTAAATACATGACATACCTCCAATGACGTCAAAAACGAAAGTGTCATACTATGTCTTAACAGCCACTCCAATTGTTGCTCTGAATGCCCACCGGCTATGCGGTCACCTTTATCACGACTTGCAGATTGATAAAGACCACCGTGGGTAAAATCATGTAAGAACTCTTTAATGTCAGCCATAAGAGAAGAAAGCTTACCATGACGATAGCCGTCTGTTTGTTCGATTTTCTCTAGCAGACCTTTAATGCCTGGAGGCTCTTTACCCGTCATGAATTTAGATAATTGTTCTTCAGTCGCACAACGATATAGCCAAATCCCTCGTAAGAATGCATCTCGCTGAGGTCGAAGTAACGCTAAAGCTGAGCCATGAAATTCTAACTTAATTAGCTTAACAATCGCTGCATTATGTTCCAAAGCTAGTTGAAGTAGAGTAAGAGGAACTACCTTTTTATGTTCATGGTTAAGCTCCAAACCATTAAGAAGGGACTCATAATCTTTAACCCAATTTTCAGCGAGTTGTAATTCCATATTTGTCCTTGTTTAACAATTTTTTAGGCTTTTCAAAGCGCCAATTGTGGTTTAACTAAATCAATATACATTTTTATAGCTGACATGCCGTTATTTGATATTCCATTCATATTCTCAAGAGGACAATCTGGAGCGCCTAAAGCCACTGGGATATATTTGAATCTAGTATTGTTGTGCATAACACTACCAGATTTAAAAGTAGACAATACTTTTTCTAGTACAGGGTTTACTCTCGATATCATATTGCTTGAATTCAAACCTTGAGATTGCAAATATATGCGTACTTCTGGTGATATTATATCTTCCATTTGTGCAGCATCGGAAGCTAAAGTCTCAGACATAATAAATTCAGGGAAGTATTTAGATTCATTAGAGTCTCGCTCCTGTTGCTTGATAGTTAAATCAATAACCCCAAACGGTGGTGCAACTACCCAAGCATGACCAGCAGAAAATTCACCTTGATCAATTGACCATAAATAACGGTCACTGATACCAGAGCCCTTAGGGAAAGAAACTGTAAGGGAGCCTTTTACAATATAGTTCCAAAAGCCTTCTCTTTCTAAAATACGCGAC
>JABSPN010000602.1 GCA_013214425.1 Flavobacteriaceae bacterium
AACATGTTGAATTCAATCTCTTATCTGGGTAAAGGCCATTGATCTTCTTGTAAAAATAACTTATTTTTCCATAAGTCAACCTCTTGATCGGTAAGTAAGCAATTATTCAAGTCTTTTATCATTTTTTCTTTCTCAATATACTGTCCTATAAAAACTAATTCAGTTTTTCGATCTCCAAATACAGTATCCCAATCATGTTCGATCTGATTTTGATTTTCGATAAATGACGCGTATTGAATGCGATTGCCAAGAGGCATAGACGCCCACCAAACACCTGCGTTGTCTACCTTTACTGAACTACCAGCTGTACTCCAAACAATGGCATGATCAGATCTTGAGGCTAACCAAAATAGGCCTTTACTTCTAATAATGTTTTGAGGGAAATTATTGTTTAAATAGTGGATAAATCGTTCAGGATGAAAAGGTTTTTTACTCCTGAAAACAAAAGAGCCAATACCGTATTCTTCAGTTTCAGGAACATGTTCACTTTCAAGTTCTTTTATCCATCCAGCAGAAGCTTCAACTTTTTCGTAATCAAATAAGCCAGTATTGATAATACTTCCTAATACAACTTCTGAATTCGTTGTTGTAATAATACTGGCTTCAGGATTAAGTTTTTGAATGATGGCAGTCAGTTCTTCTAGCTGATCTTCAGTAACAAGATCCATTTTATTAATAATGATCACATTGGCAAATTCAACCTGATCGGTTAGTAAGTTTACAATTGTTCTATCATCACCTTCAATATTTGTCAAGCCTCTTGTTTTAAGGTAATCGGGGCTCGAAAAATCTTTTAAGAAATTGAAGGCGTCTACTACGGTTACCATAGTGTCTACATAGCTAAAACGACTTAAATCAATCTTTCCGTCTTCACTTTCAAAACTAAAAGTCTGAGCAACAGGAATGGGTTCGCTGATACCTGTACTTTCAATCAACAAATAATCGAATCTGTTTTGAGATGCTAATCGCTCAACCTCTACCATGAGATCTTCTCTAAGGGTACAACAAATGCATCCGTTAGACATTTCGACCAATTTTTCTTCGGTCCTTGAAAGTGTGTTTTCGTTTTCAATGAATTGAGCATCAATGTTTACTTCACTCATATCATTGACAATCACAGCAACTTTTAATCCTTCTTTATTATGTAGTATATGATTTAAAAGAGTTGTTTTTCCAGCGCCAAGAAATCCGCTTAAAACAGTTACAGGTAATTTGTTCATGGTGTACTAGTATTTAAATAAATCATTTCTTATTGCAACTAAGTTGCAAATATATTGTATAATTTAAAATACACCATATAAAGAGGGGTAAAAAGAAAAGCGCGACCCTTGGGTCGCGCTTTTTTATTTTATGGCCTTGTCTATAAATTATTTTCTAAAGATGTAACGAGTAATAAAGATACCTTTACCATCTCCTTTACCAGCTTCACTTTCTACTCCAGGAGCAACAAAAGCTAATTCCCATCCATCAGCGATCATCGCATTGATCTTAGATGAAATTACCGCATCATTTGCTGCGATATTTTGGAAACGGATTCCT
>JABSPN010000603.1 GCA_013214425.1 Flavobacteriaceae bacterium
AAGAACTGCGCGCCTGTCTTACACCCTCTACAGAGAAGAAAGAAATCATTCTAGTTTTTGACTCTCTTCAAATAGATAGTTCATGGTATGGAAGGGAAGTTTTTAAGAGCATTCTACCTTTACTTGATAGGCGCTCTAGTCATAGTTTTTTGTGTGGTGATTATATTGATAAAAATCACAGTCAAGACCGACTGTATCAGGAACTAGTTAATAGTATTGAACCTCGGAATCCAAGTGAATATCGCCATAGTAGTCAATATTATTTTGTGTACATGAATAATGTTTCAGGTGATTTACTGAATAGACTTGATGAAGGATTGAAAGTGTTCAAGCCATATATTGGCCACATAGATGCTACATTTTCGTGTTTCATGAAAAGGTATGCTTCTTTTACTTTAGCTAATGCATTTATTAAACATAAAGACATGATAATTTGCGGTCATGAAGATGACAGAGATAACACTGATGATATAAATGTGCTTGGATATACATTTGAAGAGAATAATTATAAATGCTTCAGTCTTCAAGGTTCCTTGTTCGGTGTTTTTATGTCCTACAAGATTGAGCGTCCTGTGTTTGAAGGTTTTAAAAGAGATACAGACTTTGCAATAAACTCAATAACGAGTGACGTTTTGGCTATTGATGATTTTAATGTGGAAATTGATGACAATAAGCTCAAGTATTTGAGAGAAAAAAAAACAGGGCGAATGAAAAAATCCCAGTTAATACAATTTGAACGAAAAGAGCTAGAAACTCTTATTCGAAGAAAAGTGAGTGATAATTATTTGTACAATATGACTTACCTAAAAAAACACGGAGTGACTAAGTTTAATATCATTGTTGAAAAAGAAGTTAGTGACGGCATACCTATTAGGCTTATGGTGGCTTTAGAGTATATACCTGTTGAGCGTAAGCTTAGGCTTATAACTATGGTGTAATGGAATAATAAGGAGTGTAGTAGTTCATTGAAATTAGTTTCCAATTCGAAGGCTTTTTACAAGTTTCAATCTCCTATCATATGGCCAAATTAGCCATGCGACTACAACTTCTAGAATGGCTCTTTAACTCATAAGGAATAATAATTGAAGCTCTTTGATCAAAAAGAATTTTATGAATGTGCAACGCGGTTTTCAGTTGCGAGTAACCCAGCAGATGTTGCAAGATCTTGGTTGCAACTAAAAGGTGGGTTTTCAGAACTGAGTGGTGTAGTCCATTTAGATAATTATAACCGAACCGTTTTACCTTCGTGTATTCGAAAGTACACAAAAGAACCCTTGGACTATTTAGTTCCTTACTTTATGTCAGAGTCGCTATACTTTGTGGACAATAAGATGCTTAAGTCTATTGTGCAGAATGAAATGAACTACTTCCCTATCGATTATACCGTAATGTTTGATACCAATATGGCATCTTATATTAATAAGTTGGTTCGAGGTGAGTCCATTGGGGAAGTACAAGAACGACTGTTGCCGCTAGTTGATTAATTATTAAGAGATGATCTAAATAATTCATCAACTAGCGGCAACAGTCG
>JABSPN010000604.1 GCA_013214425.1 Flavobacteriaceae bacterium
AGCGAGAATCGTAAAGAACACCGCTATTATTAGAAAAGGAACTTTTTCAAGTACGATTCTCTTATAATTATTTCTCTTCCATAGGTAGTCAAAAAGAATCAATATAAATGGAAAAATCACTGCCGTTCCTTTTGAAAATAAAGAACAACTGAAAAAAATTAGGCACAGCAAAAAGAAGATTATTTTCTGTTTTACAAATTGAGAAAAATTATATTTATGATACGTTATCAAACCCAACATGAAAAAGAAGGTGTATAACAAGTCTTTTCTAGCCGTAATCCAAGCTACAGCTTCGACTCGCATTGGATGAACGGCAAATAGAATTGCAACAATAAAGGCCATTCTCGTTTTATTTGTCATCTTATTGACTAAATAAAAAACTAAGACGATAATGCTAAGATGAATCAATAAATTACTTAAATGATAACCATAAGCATTGGTTCCCCAAATTGCGTAATCAATCATCCAGGAAACTAATACCATAGGAATGTAAGCTCCTAAAATGTGATCGGTTTCAAAAGCTGTTTGTATACTCTTGAATGAAAGCTCTTTGATTAATAAATTATCTTTGACATATTCTCCATCATCCCAGTTGACCCAATCGTTTTGTAATGTCGGAAAAAGAACTATGCTAGTTATGATAAGGCATAGGATTACTAAAAAAGTAGTGTTAGAACATAATGGTTTTCTCTTGAACATTAACATAATGACAAATATAGAGGAATACTAAGACTTCATAATTATTCATAAAACAGATACACTATTTCACCTAGTTTATCTTTGTTAATCAAACGCTTTTTGATTGTTCTTACAAAGTCATCATAAGGGTATTTTTCTAAAAACGATTCACATATGATTAATGCATCATGATACCTCTCTGCATACAAAGCCGCTTGAATTGCTACTTTTCGAGATAGCACATCATCTGGATAAGCACGATGCATTAGGCCTTTTGCAAACTGATACATTTCCTCATAATATTGAAGCTGAAAACCTGCCTGAACTATTAACTGAGTATTCTTGTCTAAATTCGGATAGTAATCATATCCTTGCAAAGCTAATCGTCTGGCTTCTTGATAATTCCCTTGATTCATATAGATATACGCCTGATCCATTAATAAATTAGCGTATTTATCATCTTTACCTTTTATAGCGTAAGGCTCTAACTCTTTTAGAATAGCTTCCTTTCGCTTTTTATAGGTCTCCATATCCTTATTCAAAATACTTAAAGCATTCAATATATTATAACTTGAATGTTGATAATAAGTCTTAAACACATGAATATTCACCGACTCCAAACGATAGGAAATCGCTTTTTTATTGGCATTTACCCAAAACATAGGAATCACCAACAAGGCTAGGGCTAAACTGGTTTTATGCAAGATGTTTTTTATTTCTAAATGCTCTATTTGTTTAACTAAGGTCATGAGAAATGTTAATAGTATTAATGTCGGCAAAGAGAATAAATCCCAATCCATTGGCATGGAAAGCAAAGGATTGACCATAAAAAACAAAATAAAA
>JABSPN010000605.1 GCA_013214425.1 Flavobacteriaceae bacterium
GAAAATTATTCGATAGCAATAAAAAATTGTACTATGATTATCGATAAAAATAAATCAAGAGCTCATTTTGAAATAAAGAATTAAACACAACCCCATTCAATAAAGAACTATAAAAATCAAGAGATAAAAGCAAATCAAAAAGGAATAATTACCTTAAAAGGAAAAGGTGAATCCATGAAAGCAAATGCTGCTAACATGACTGGCCAAAAAGTTCAAAGTATAGATACTAAAACTCAAAATCGTATTAATCCTCATCTTAAAAGAATTGAAAAACTAGAAGCTGATATCAGAAGACTTAATGAAAATATAAATGAGCATAGAGGTGAAATAAATCGTTTATATAGATATAAGATTACTCAAAATATAAGTATCAAGAAATTTACAGAATCAAATTCCTACAAAGGAACATTAGCAGCTACAAAAGTACTCTCAAATGTATTAGCACTTTGGGGTATTGGTAATTTTATTAGATCAGGAGAAAAATTAAAAACTAAAAACCTTGTAACTCTACTATCAGATCTGACAACAGTAACAAGCACAATGTTAGGACATTCTTCTAAATTAGCAACTAGTAGAAAACCTCTTTCTGCCATGTCAAGAAATCTTTTTAAATATAATGTTAACGTAGGTAAATTTGCAGCAGGTTTAAATATGTTTATTGTAATTTATACTACTGTTTCAAAATATACCGATTTAGATGATGTAGATACAGATGCAGAAGCAATTACACTAGTAAGTGGAGGTTTACAATTTGGACTATTCGTATGGCTTACCTTTTATAGTGGACCTTTAGTTTTATGGGGAGTAGCACTTGCTGTTTTTGCACTTGGAGAATGGCTAATCTATAAGTTTGAAAACACCAAAGTAGAAAATTATATCCTAAAATCAATCTTTGCAAAAGAAGATTCTTTAATATTTACATCAGGGGATAATTATGCTGCAAAAATATTAAGACAAACTTTATCCAATGAAAATAAAGCAATAGGGGAGTTTAAAACTTCAAAAGATGTTCAAAACTACCTAGGTTATAAGAATAAGGAATTAAAACCAATATTCATATCAGCATTAAAACAAGAAATATCAGAATTAACAAAAGCTTTACATGGATATGAGTTAATATTGTATGGCGATCCTGTAGAAGGAAAAGAAAAAGAAATCTTCATAAGAAAAACTGGAATTCAAATTCCCAAAGCATTATTTGAGGATAAGAGTTTTAAAATGATTATTGTTGATGAGAATGGTGGTTATGAAGAGATTAAAACTGAAGAAGGTCTTGAAACTCATGAAACTTTTTATGTCTATGATTTATTAATTCCAAGTTTCTCAGATACTTATATAAATAGAATAAACAATAAAAAATACAGTATTATTGTAATTACGAATAATATAAGCATGAAATATAACTATAGATATTATGACAATTTAACTGTGACTGGAGTGATGGGCAAGTTAAGTCAGTTTGATAAAGAAATAAATAATTTCAAAGAAACATTACTAAACCAAAAAGATGAAA
>JABSPN010000061.1 GCA_013214425.1 Flavobacteriaceae bacterium
AGTTACTCCATGTAGCGAAACCGTGATTTCAGACAAACCAGAAGCTGCCCAATCTCTCAGCTCTTCTTCCTTAATTAAATTGGCATTGGTGGTGATGCTTACATAAGGCACCTCATGTTTTTTGGCTTCTTTAATAATCTTTCCAAGTTCTTTGTATAAAGTCGGTTCAGTACCACAGCCAATTTGCAGTTTTACGGCACGTTTAAAAAAGGAGTTGCCAAGAAACGCAATCTCTTCAGGAGGAATAATTCCCTTGAGTTTTTTGACATAATCCTTATCCGTAAAATAACACATCTTACACCTAAGATTACAGGCATTCACCGGATCAAGATGTACAGCTAAATAGCGTCTGCCCAACAAATGCAACCCATAAAGCCCTAAAAACTTGATGCGATGACTCTTAATAAACCTATTTAATTTGATTAAGTTATAATACTTCATAAGATTATTCTAGGAAGAGTATAACGCTCTTCCTATCGCGTAAATATAATAAACTATTAATTCTAATCATCTGTTTCCGAACAGTAGCCCCTTTCTTTGTTTCGTTTCTTTGGGCAAACAGAGAAATGAAAGAAAAATTAGTTAATAAAGTCCCAATCATCAGCATAAATCCCATAAATGGGATCCATTTCATAACGGGTCATATACTCTTCATCTTTTCCTTCTTCAAAATTCACATGATAGGCGTAGACTTTAATTCCATTTTCTTTAAGCTGTTTGAGCAGCTCTTTATTCTCTGCAATAAAGGTTCTGGAAATAGCGACATAGTCTACCCCTTTTCCCTTTAGGGCTTTGATTGCTTCTTCGGAATAGTTCTGAATCACCTTTTGTGAAGGCATCGCTTGAATTTCGGCTGCTAGACCTGCTTCTACTGCTTCCTCATCGAACAACTCCATAATGAGTCGGTTTTTGTCTATAAAGACTTCTGAAAAAGCTTTGGGATCATTCACCTTGTCGGTGACTAAAACAGCATCTGGGTGTGCCTGAAACCATTGGTTAATCGCTTCCATATCCATTGATGTAAACGTCTCATGTAGTTGGTACTTTAAGAACTCTTCCCGACTTGGCGGAAGTTCTCCAGTATAACCTGTAATTTTCACCCATAATTTCCAATCGTGAGCCGCAACAAATGCTCCGTCGCTGGTTTGGATAATATCCAATTCGAATAGCCTAAATCCTTTGTTATAGCTGTCGTCCAAGGCTTCTTTGGAATTGGTATAGTTTTCGCCTTGTATTTGTCCGCCAGCATGCGCGATATAGCGATTCACATCTTTTTTATAATCCGAATAATAGTCAGAAGATTCGGGTAATTTAATCGGCTTCTCTCCAAGTCTTAGCAAGCCGTTGGTGTTGATTTCGCTAAGCTTTAAAATGTTCTTTTTGATGAACTGATTTTTATCTCCTGAAATATAATCGGTTAAGAATTTTTGATTGTGTTCAATTTCAGCACCTTTTAAAATCAATTTAGGCAAGTCGATTTGATATAATTCCTGCTGAAGCAAGGTGCTATCTTGTTCGGTATTCGAAATGAGGTATAAACTTCTGTTTTGCGGGTCTTCGAACAAGGTTGGGTCTCCCATTTTTAAATGATCAGGATAAATAAACACAGAGGTGTTTTCTAACACTCCCTTGTTCTCCAAATACTGAACAAACTCACCAATCATATGATCGACAGAAGCAACCATAAATTCTAAATCAGAATCTTTTTTACTAATGACTTTTTCCATTCTCTCGTCATAAATTCCGTCTGGAAAATGCGTGTCTGAAGTTGAAATAAACAAGGCAAAAGGGCCATTTTTATTTTGCTCGATTTCTTTTTTAGCCAACTCAAATAAATCTTTATCCCGAATTCCGTAATCACTCTTATTGACTGAAGCATCAACATGGTATTTGTCAACTATTTTATCGAATTCAAAAGCATATAACATCTCTTTTGTTCCGGAGAAATTGGTATTGGCGTTGAGGTAAATTGTGTTGTATCCAGCTTTGTTTAATGTGTGCGAAATACTGGAAATATTACTGTGATGAGCGGTTTGAAAAATGCTATTTCTTTCAGCTCCAAAATAAGCAGGAAAGCCTGTTAAGGAAGTATAGAGAGAACCACTTGTCCAACCACTTCCATGATTTTGATTCAGGTCATAATGCGTCCATTTTTCCTTGAGTTTTCTAAGTTGAGGTGTTAAATCGGCATGTTGATTGGTTAGAAATCCACTTTCAATAGATTCCAGAGAAATTACAATGATGTTTTTCCCTTTTGTGGCGATTATTTCCTTCGGAAGCGTGTACTGATCCAATCCGTTTTCCCGTAGTAAAGTCTTCAATTCTTGCGTATTGTTTACTTCGGCATTACTGCCTATTGAAAACAGCGTTTGGGTGTCAAAAGGAAAGTCTGATTTAATAAAAACAAACAGTAAGCTTACCCAGATAACTACTGGTCTGATCCATTTTTTAAGTGGTAGCCGAAACCATCGGAATTTCTTTTTCAGAAGAACAGGTGCATAATAAAACAAGGCAGTAAACCCGATAATTAATCCAATCGCTAACAATATTTGAGACGTGTATAAGTCGCTAATTCCGCCAATATCGTTGGCATTTAAATGTACATAAAACTGATAACCAATAAACGATTGGGAAAAGTAAAGGGAGATCAGTTGAAAAACGACAAACACTCCAAAAATGATCGCAATAATCAATCGAATGAGTTTTCTTTTTATTAAACTGGTCAACAAAAAGAACACCAACACAAAAAGGGCTAATGTTAAGACGTCTTGAAGACCTCCAAATTGAGTGATTATTGATTGTAATTTATCCATGCTGACTTATAGACTAAGCTATCTGAGGATAAAAATACAAAAAAGGAATTGTCATAAACTTCGACAAGCTCAGTTTGACAATATAAATACCATTATTGGTGTTTTCACCAACAAACTATAAGTCAAATCCTAAGTCGGTTCTGAAATACATTTTATCAAAGCTCATTTTGTCAACATTCTGATACGAACGTTGTAAAGCTTCTCTAAAATCAGTTCCGTAAGAAGTAATCGCGATAACCCTACCTCCCGAAGTCAGCACTTTATTTCCGTCTAATTTTGTTCCGGCATGAAAAACAATAGAATCTTGAATAGTTTCTAACCCTGCAATTTCTTTTCCTTTTTCATAAGCTTCGGGATAACCTCCAGAAACTGTCATTACCGTTGTCGCGGCTCTATCGTCTTTTTCGATAGCAATAGTATCTAAATTTTCGTTTCCTACTGCTTTAAACAATTCTACTAAATCATTCTTTACTCTTGGTAGAACCACTTCTGTTTCAGGATCACCCATTCTTACATTGTATTCAATTACAAACGGATCATCTCCTACTCTAATCAATCCGATAAAAATAAATCCTTTGTATGGGATATTGTCTTGATTCAATCCGTTAACAGTTGGTTTTATGATTCGCTCTTCAACTTTATCTAAAAAAGTATCATCTGCAAAAGGAACTGGCGAAATAGCTCCCATTCCTCCTGTGTTCAACCCTGTGTCTCCTTCTCCAATTCTCTTATAATCTTTGGCGTAAGGTAAGGTCACATAGTTCTTTCCATCTGTCAAAACAAAACAGCTTAATTCAATTCCATCTAAAAACTCTTCGATGACCACTTTCGCACTCGCCTCTCCAAACTTCGCATCGACTAGCATTTCTCTTAATGAACTTTTCGCTTCATCTAAATCCTGAATAATCAAGACTCCTTTCCCGGCTGCTAATCCGTCTGCTTTTAATACATACGGTGCCTTTAATGTTTCTAAAAACTGGCATCCTTCTTCTACCGTGTTTTTATCAAAACTCTGGTAAGCAGCTGTTGGGATATTATGACGTTGCATAAATTCTTTAGAAAACTCTTTACTTCCTTCTAAAGTAGCTCCTAATTTTTCAGGCCCAATAACGATTACATTTTGTAAAGCCGCATCTGCTTTAAAGAAATCATGAACACCTTCAACTAATGGTGCTTCAGGTCCAACAACTACCATTTCAATAGCCTCTTTGATTACCAATTCTTTAATAGCCTCAAAGTCGGTCACTCCAATTGCTACATTCGTTGCTATCTGAGCTGTTCCTGCATTTCCTGGCGCTACAAATAGTTTATCACATTGACTACTTTGAGCGATCTTCCAGCTAAATGTATGTTCTCTTCCTCCTGAACCTAAAATAAGAATGTTCATTTTCTTTTGTTTTTTGAAAGCAAAAGCGAATATAAAACTACTTTTGCACGATGTTTATTTCTTTTATCTTTACAAAAACTCAGTATTCGTTCTTGTAATTTTTATGAGTGCAAAACTAGTATTTTATATATGAATATCACCGATTTTTCATTAAAACTAAATGGTTTTCCAATTCAACAGGCTTTGGCAGACTTGAGGCAAATTCAGAATATCCCAGAAGCTGATTTCAAAAGTCATGTTGAAAGGCAAAAACAAGAAATCGTTGATTTTCATTTACAACATAATGCCTTCTACCAATCTTTATATAAAACCGGTGCTTCTTGGGAAGACCTGCCTATTTTGACCAAAAAGAATTTACAGGCACCATTAACCGAAAGACTTTCTAAAGGCTATTCAACAAAGGACGTTTATGTGAATAAGACTTCTGGGTCTACAGGTGATCCGTTTTATTTTGCTAAAGATAAATACACCCATGCGCTAACTTGGGCTGTGATTCAAAACCGTTTTAATTGGCATGATCTCTACGGAAAAAAACAAGCGCGTTTTTATGGGATTCCGAAGGAAAAGAAAGCCCGATATAAGGAACGTTTGAAAGATGTCTTTTCGAATCGTTTTCGTTTTAATGTATTCGATTTGTCTGAAAAAGCTTTAGATAATTGGATGGTTCAGTTCCAAAATACATCTTATCGTTATTTGAATGGCTACACAACAGTCATAGTTGCTTTCGCTAGTCATCTAGCAAAAAAAGGTATGGTGTTAAAAGAAATATGTCCAAGCCTTCAGGCTTGTGTCGTGACTTCGGAAATGTGTTTTGAAAGCGACAAACTCTTAATGGAACAGGCTTTTGGTGTCCCAGTAATTAATGAATATGGGGCTTCTGAATTAGATCTCATTGCTTTTCAGGATACCAACAACCAATGGATTTTAAATAAGGAAACTTTATTTATTGAGGTATTAGACCAAGAGAACCGTCCTTTACCTTATGGTGAAACAGGAAAATTAGTGATAACTTCCCTTTACAATAAAGCGCATCCGTTTATTCGTTATGAAATTGGTGATGTGGGTGCCATTGAACCTTTGAATAACAAACAGTTTATTCTGAAATCTTTACAAGGAAGAAAAGAGGATTTGGTGAAATTACCTAGTGGTAAAGTAGCACCTGGATTGACATTTTATTACGTGACCAAATCGATCATGAAAGATAATGGTGAGGTAAATGAAATAAAAGTTATACAGACAAAACTGGATGCTTTTGAGATTCATTATTCTGGGAAAAAAGAATTGACCGAGACAGATCAACAAGGGATTACTCAAGCCTTATTTGACTATCTGGAACCAAATCTAAGGGTGAGTTTTATCAAGTTTGATCAGTTACCACGATCTAAAAGCGGAAAGCTGAAACAGTTTGCATCGCTTCTAAAAAGTGAGACTCTTCGACAAGCTCAGAGTGACAACAATAATGCCATTAAAGAATAATTATTCATGGGAAAAGAGATTTTAATCATCAGTAATTATTTTCCTCCTGAACAAGGAGCCGCTGCGAATAGAATTCAGGCTTTGGCCAATGAATTGAAAAGGCGCTCTTATAAGGTTGCGGTTATTTGTCCGCTCCCCAATTATCCGAAAGGAAAAGTATTTCCAGGATTTAAAGGAAAACTCAGCCATAAAGAACAAAATGGAAATCTGACTATCCATCGTTTGTGGTTATTGGCAAGTAACTCTCAAAATAAGTTTGTTCGCTTGTTTTCTATGCTTTCGTTTGCTTTTAGTTTGAGTCTCTTTTTGCTATTCAAGAAATCTCCAAAAAAAGTGATTATCCAATGTTCGCCTCTCTTTGTAGGTTACGCTGGTGTTTTCTTTTCAAAATTGAAAGGAAAAAAAGTGATCTTAAATGTTTCTGATTTATGGCCTCTGGCCGGATTGGAAATGGAACTTTTAAATCAAGGAACTTATTATACGATTCTGGAAAAGATTGAACGTTTCAATTATAAAAAATCGGATTTGGTCTTGGGTCAATCCCATGAAATTTTACGATATGTAAATCAAATTTTTCCAGAGAAAAAAACGGTCTTATATCGTAACTATCCCGATTTTGATATTCCTGAATCTAATTCACACTTCACTTCGGCACTGCATAGGGCAGGCTTACCCAGTGTGACAAATTCAAAAGAAATAAAAATAGTTTATGCTGGTTTACTCGGAATTGCTCAAGGACTTTATGAGATCTGTAAACAGATTGCATTGCCTGCAAACATCTCCCTGCATATTTATGGTGAAGGGCCGGAAGCTAAACAAATTGAGGATCTTAGTGTCAAAAATTCACAGATCGTTTTTCACGGAATGATAGACAGAACTGAATTACATCAAGTATTAGGCAATTATGACATGACGCTGGTTCCTTTAGCGAATAGAATTTACGGTTCTGTTCCGTCAAAGATTTTTGAATATTCGAGGTTAGGATTACCTATTCTTTATTTTTCTGAAGGCGAGGGCGCCGAATTAGTTAAAAAACACCAACTTGGCTGGTCGATTTCGGATTTTGAAAAATTGAATGTCTTCTTATCTCAACTTAGTAAGAATGAGATTCTACTCCCAGAAAGAGCTGCTATTATCACTACTGTAAAAGAGAAATTTAATTTTAAAAAGCAGTTTGATGAAATCATTCAAGTGATTGAAAGCTGTTAATATGCCTTTTCTTCTCCTGTGATTAAATTAACTGCAGTTTGGAAAATGATCTTTATATCCAGAAATAAAGACCAGTTTTTAATATAAAACACATCATGTTTGATTCTTCCTATGATATCGGTGTCTGATTTTATCTCTCCGCGATAGCCTCTAATTTGAGCTAATCCTGTAATACCAGGTTTAATGGTATGTCTTGCTAAAAACTGAATTTCATCAACCTGCTTGGCATAAGATTTATTATAGGCCAACATATGTGGTCTAGGTCCTACTACTGACATATCACCTTTTAAAACATTATAAAACTGAGGCAATTCGTCGATACTGGTTTTACGAATAAATCTTCCTATTTTGGTGATTCTGTTGTCTTCTTTAGAGACATGTTCGTCGTCATTTGCATTGGTCTTAAACGACTTGAATTTATAGCATAAAAACTTTTTATAATCAAGTCCGTTACGTTCATGGACATAAAAGATGGATCCTTTTGATTCAAGCTTTATCAGGATAAAGAGAATAGGCGTTAACCAAGACAAAATTAAAATGATTACAAACAACGAGAAGCACACATCGAATACTCTCTTAATGATTCTGTTCGTTGGTTTGGTTAACTCAGATTCATTGAGTTTCAAAACAGGGAAATGATCATAATAATCGACTTCAAATCCTGAAGATATGACTTCAGTCGAATCTGGAATAAACTTAAGCGTTTTAAAGTTGCTATTAGCAAACTTTGTGAGCTCTTTCAACTCTGTGCCACTTAATTCAGAAATCGAGCAGTAGATGTCGTCTATGTTGTTTTTAGCAATATATTCTATCGCATCTGTAATGTTACCTAGCTTATCTTTTACTTGGATCTCTTCGTTTGTGAAAAATCCAAGGTAACGATAGCCATAAATTGGATTTTGTGTAAATACAGCTTCCAGGGCTTTAGTTGATTTATTGTTTCCAATAATCACCGTATTTCTTCTACTTCCTCCTTTAAGTCTGTAATGCTTCAGCGCGTAATAAATCCCCAACTTCATACTTAAGGAAGCGATAAAAAAGCACGATAAAAAGGTGAGTGTTAGCTTAGTTGGAAACTGATATATCTGACTAAAAATTCCGAAGAAAGCAAAGAGTATAAGTCCGAAAAACAAAAACTGTTTTAAGGCTAATGTGACTACCTTAATCGATTTGGTAAAGCGATAAATTTCATAATAACCGATAATCGCTGTAGAAAGAATCCACCCTAAAACCAGATAGGTTAGAAATAAAATAATGCCTTCAAAAAGTCCTAAAATAAATGAGCAAAGTGAGATCAGTAATATGAGATCTATTACGTAAGAAATGGGTCTTATATATCCTGAATATCTTCCTCTTTTTAAAGACATTATCTTCTAATGTGTTTAGAAAAATCTTTATGCTCACTTTTAAACAGTTCTTCTTTCGAGAGTTGCTTAAAATAATTGTATGTGGCAGCCATACCGTCTGAACGGGATACTTGAGGTTCCCATCCTAGCACTTTTTTTGCTTTGGCAATATCTGGCTGTCTCTGCAATGGATCGTCTTGGGGTAAGGGTTTGAATACTATTTTCTGACTTGTGCCAGTTAATTTGATAATCTCATTTGCGAAATCCAAAATGGTTAACTCATCTGGATTTCCAATATTAATAGGTTCAACGCAATTGCTGAATAATAATCTGTAAATTCCTTCTACTTGATCTGACACATAACAGAAGGATCTTGTTTGTAATCCGTCTCCAAAAACGGTCAAATCTTCTCCTCTTAATGCTTGTCCAATAAAGGCGGGTATCACTCTTCCGTCATTTAATCGCATTCGAGGACCGTAAGTGTTGAAAATTCTGGCAATTCTAGTTTCCAATCCGTGGAACCTGTGATAGGCCATGGTAATGGATTCTTGAAATCGCTTGGCTTCATCGTAGACTCCACGAGGTCCAATTGCATTTACATTTCCGTAGTATTCTTCACTCTGTGGATGTACTAACGGATCTCCATATACTTCAGAAGTAGAGGCGATTAAAATTATTGCCTTCTTTTCTTTTGCAAGTCCGAGTAAATTATGTGTTCCTAATGATCCTACTTTGAGTGTTTGGATAGGTATTTTTAAATAATCTATTGGACTGGCTGGTGAGGCAAAATGTAAGATATAATCTAGTTTCCCTGGAACGTGAACAAACTTGGTTACGTCGTGATGGTAAAATTCAAAATTCGGTAAATCGAAAAGGTGTTGAATATTTTTTAAGTCACCAGTAATAAGATTGTCCATGGCAATGACATGAAATTCTTCATTCACAAAGCGATCACATAAATGTGATCCCAAAAATCCTGCTGCTCCGGTGATTAATATTTTTTTAGTCATTCACGACTGTTTTTCTTCCTATTGATTCATAATAAAACCCTTCTGTCTTCACATCTTCAATATCATACAGGTTTCTTCCGTCAAATATGACATGTGAATTCATTAGAGTTCTTAACTTATTGAAGTTTGGTGTTCTAAAAATACTCCATTCTGTACTAATCACTAAAGCATCTGCTCCTTCTAGTACATCATACATGTTCTTTGCATAATAGAGTTTGTCTCCGTATTTATTTTGAACATTGTTCATGGCTTCAGGATCAAACACTCTTAGGGTAGCACCTCTTTCTAACAAATCATTGATCATATACAAAGATGGTGCTTCCCTTATATCGTCTGTTTCAGGTTTAAACGCTAATCCCCAAACCGCTATTGTTTTAGCAGACAAATCATTATCAAAATACTTATCTATTCTTGGAATTAACACTCGCTTCTGAACATCATTTACTTCGATTACTGCTTTTAGTATATCGAATTCATAATTTTCGTCTATTCCTGATTTATATAAAGCCTTTACGTCTTTAGGGAAACATGAACCTCCGTAACCAATTCCTGGAAAAAGGAAACGTTTACCAATTCTAGAATCTGTACCCATCCCAATTCTTACTTTATCGACATCGGCACCAACTTTTTCACAAAAGTTCGCGATTTCATTCATAAAAGTAATCTTGGTTGCTAAAAATGAGTTGGCAGCATATTTCGTTAATTCTGCAGATTTCTCATCCATAATGATGATTGGGTTTCCAGATCTAATGTATGGCTTGTAGAGCTTTTTCATCATCTCGATAGCTCTTTCTGAGCTCGATCCCACAATAATTCTTTCTGGTTTTAGGAAATCGTCTACAGCAAACCCTTCTCTCAAGAATTCTGGATTAGAAACTACATCAAAATCGCAAGTCACGTTCTTAGCAATAGTAGCCTGTACTTTTTCAGCTGTACCAACTGGCACTGTACTTTTGTCGACTATTATTTTATATGAGGTGATTAATTTTCCTATTTCTTCTGAAACGCCTAAGACATAAGATAAATCGGCAGAACCATCTTCATCTTCAGGAGTGGGTAAGGCTAAAAAGATAATGTCTCCAAAATCTAATCCTTCTTGTAATGACGTTGTAAAGGTTAGCCTATTGGCTTTAATATTTCTTTCGAATAAAACATCGAGATGAGGTTCATAGATTGGAACATGACCCTCTTGCATTTTTTTAACTTTCTCTTTGTTAATATCAACACAAACAACTTCATTTCCCGTTTCGGCCAGACAAGTTCCGGTTACTAAACCTACATAACCAGTTCCAATTACTGATATTCTCATAGTTTTCTACTGATTTCTAATTTGAAATTTTCAAAGATAAAAATATATTTCGGGATAGAACTTTAATTAAGAAATCATTAAATTATTTAATATCTAAAGCCTCATATTTTGAGTTCATACTCTTAAATTCTGGAACGATTACTTTCATCTGACTCACAATTTTATGTGTGTCATATCGCTTGGCATAATCAATTAGAATCGAGATCTCTTCACTTAACTTATTGTACTGACTTGCTTCTACTTTAGCAATCATGATTTTTTCATGATAAGTAGGTAGTGTCGTCGACTTATCATTAAGTAGTTCTTCGTATAATTTTTCTCCTGGTCTCAGGCCTATTATCTTAATATCAATTTCTTTATAGGGGACATATCCCGCTAACTTAATAATTTTTGTTGCCAAATCAATAATCTTAACGGCTTTCCCCATATCGAAGATGAATATTTCTCCTCCGTTACCCATGGCTGCAGCCTCTAGTACTAACTGACAGGCTTCTGGAATGGTCATGAAATATCTGATAATATCTGGATGGGTAATTGTAAGTGGCCCTCCTGCTGTAATTTGCTTTTTGAATAAGGGGACAACCGAGCCATTTGATCCTAATAC